>CACXGS010000049.1 GCA_902767195.1 uncultured Lachnospiraceae bacterium
ATTAAAAAAACCGGAATAGGCTTTCCTGATCTTCAGCATCAAGAATGGCCCGCACTCTTTCATCATCCTGAAAAAGCTCCATGAGAGATGCCAGCGCACTTAAATGCTTTTCTCCGTCTCCTGCTGCCAAAGCAACAAACAGTTTTGTTGCTGGATAATCCTCATTAAATGTCACAGGCTTCTTAAAAAGTGTTACCGCCAGCTGGGATTCCAAAACTCCCTGCTCCGGTCTGGCATGCGGAAGAGCGATGTCCTCACTCAGCACAATGTATGGCCCGAGGTCTTTTACATTTGCTATTATCTCTTCCTTATAAGCAGGAGTTACAAAACCTCCGTCCTCTAAAGGTTTTACAGATATGCGGATCGCTTCTTCCCAGTCCGTATCTTTGTTATAAATTTGAACATTTTCTTGTTTGAGCAAATCCATAAGTTCCCTCCCTGGTCATTCAGCTAATTTAATCGGTACCATTAAAAAATTATATGCTTCCCAGAAATTGTTTCTTGTTTTTAGTTCCGGTTGATCAACTTAGCATCATCTTATCATCAGGACATAATAAAAGGAAGTCCAACAAATGTATGCCTTTCGTGCAAACGTTGGACTCCCTGTTTTTATATTCTGATTGAGGATTAAATATCTTCCATATCATATACCGGAAGCTTCTCCAGATATTCAATTACATGGTCTTCATCTGGCAGGCTGATCAGATCATCTACTCTGGCCTGAATAGAAAACAATTCAGCAATATCTCTTAAGATCTTCAGATGACTCTCCTGGTCTGAGGCAGCCAGGATAATGATAATGCTGGCTTTATGAAAATCGGAAAAAACCACGGGATTTCGAAAGATTGTCATAGCGGCATCCAAACGTAAAACGCCATCCTCCGGTTTGGCGTGAGCCAGTATCACTCCCGGAGTGATGAACATGTATGGACCGTAGTATTGAAGCTGAGATATGATTGTATCGATATATCGTTCTTCTATGCTTCCTGCTTTCAACAAAGGCTCCCCTGCCTGCCACAAAGCTTTAATCCAGGAATCAGCATCCGAAAGAATCCGCACCCTGTCTCCTTTTAACAGATCGAGGAGCCCTGCTTTCTCAGGCTTATATGAAGCGAACACAGACAAATTACTGTTATGAGAAAGACAATCCTCTATTTTTTTCTTGACAATCTTCCGGTCCTTTTCCTGAATATACGGGTTAATCTCTTCCATCAAGTGTTGAATATCCAGCTGTACCACATGATTTTTAATCCGCGGATGACTTAATATTTTCTCCCGGTCTTTCTTTGTCAAAATAGGATTAATCTTAATAACCGGTACAACACTTTTCATATTGATTGTAGATATGATGACATCACATTTATCCTGGGCATTTCTGATCGTTCTGGCTGACTCTACTCCTGTAATTTCACAATCAGGCAGCAATCGTCTTACCTCTCTGCGAATCATATTACCGGTGGAAACGCCATTAACACAGATAATCAGAATACGCAGATGCTTACCTCCTCTGTCCGGCAGGGTAAGATGTGCACCAAAGTGCAAGGCTAAAAAGGCAATCTCTTTATCCGGCACAGGAAGACCAATCATCTGCTCCAAATATTTACTGACTATTTTTGTGATTTTAAATAAATCAGGATACTCTTTGATCACGTCTTCGCCGATACTGTCTCCAATCTGTATTCCATACTGATAACGATACAGAGACGCACCTATATGGGCAAAAAGAGCCTGCTCCAGATTGTCCCGGTCTTTGAAATTGACACAGGCTACCTTCTCAAATTCAGAGACCAGAGCTTTGGTTACTTCATAAACCTCCTGCCTGGGTCTTCCATGAAAAAGATCATTGGAATTAACCGTGACTCTCGCCCCTAGCAGATGGATGCAAAAATAAATCTTTTCCATCCATTTCAAGTCAGGAAAATATTCTTCGATCAGCGAAAACTCTCTTGTGCTTTCAATCTCGTCCCGTTTCAGGTTTTTGATTACCAAGTCACTTTCAGCTTTTTTTAAAACAGGCAGAAGGGCCGCAAGCGAAGTAATTACTCCAGCTACGTAACTTGTATGAAGTCGTTCCTCCATGTGAGTCAGAATTGAGATATTATCAAGAACCTTCTCTTTATCCATAAAATAAAGAAGATTCTCCTCAAATAAGGGCAATAGATTATTAAAACAGAGGATATAAACCGCCCTGACTTTGATTATATCACCATTGATTGCATACCCTTTCTTCGCTTCATAGGTAAGCTTGAGGTCATATTGCTGCAGCTCGGTCTCTACCACGGTCAGATCATTGAATATGGTATTGCGGCTTACACCACAATAACTCATCAACTGCTCAATATATACCGGTTCATCAGAATAGATAATACTGCAGATTATGATTCCAATCCTTTCTGTCGGTGAAAACACATAATCATCCATCAAGCTGTCATCTTCTAATATACCCTCAATTTCTGCCTTTACATCTTCTGTAATCAGAATCCCTTTTTTGCGGATAATCGCAAGTTCCGGCAAACCGTAATAATTGAGCCAGTCATTAATCTGATAGATATCGTAGAGAAACAAACTAAAATAGTGCCGATTTATGATAAGTTCTATCATAAAGATTTTCAATTGTGTGACAATGTGGTATTCTAATCTGCGGTGCATAATTATTACTCAGGAGAGACCCGCTCAGTGCGGGAGCCGAAGGTGTAAACAAAGTTTTAACTCTGTGAAGTCACTCAGGCAAAAGGATGGAGGCAGACAACTTATGTTAAAGAGCGTGAATGATTTTATTACCTGGTTTGATGGTTTGGTTTGGGGACTTCCCCTGATTATTCTGATTCTGGCAACCGGAATCTATCTGACCGTCAGACTGAACCTGCTTCAGTGCAGACATTTGGGAAAGGCATTGAAGTACATGCTGAAGAACGAGGAGGATGGACATGGAGAGGTTACCAGCTTTGGCGCTCTTTGCACCGCCTTGTCCGCAACGATCGGGACGGGCAATATCGTTGGTGTTGCTACTGCC
>CACXGS010000050.1 GCA_902767195.1 uncultured Lachnospiraceae bacterium
GGGGATATCCGCCGCCATGTTATCGTGGTGTGGACCGATGATGGTACCCATGATCTCGGCTTTGGCATGTCCGCTCCCAATTATCCGGAAGGGATGGCCAGAGATTTTGATGAGCTTACCGAGTGGTGGGGCAGCAGGAACCGTCCCGGTTATATGGAAGAAAGATCCAAGAGACTCCTTCTTTTTACTCCGGACAAGCCCTACTGGAATACCATCAGTGCCAACTGGAATAATGTAATCCACTATGTTTCTCCGGAAGCAGGAAACGGACTTCAGGAAGTGGAGTACCGCCAGATTCTGAGTGTCATCTGTAACTCCATCTGACAGCAGCCCTGTCACCTGACCATTACGAATTCCCATTAGCAGGCATCTGATAGGTGAAAACAGGATTATGAATAGAAATCTTTTAAATAACAAAAAGTCAAATAAGAGGCAGCCATTCTATGATAAGCTGGACAACATTTTTGTGATCTCCAGGGAGACCAAGGCGGAATCCGGCGAAGACAGCTTTCTTTGCGGAGTCCGGTCTGATTCGGCCATCGCCGCTGTCTTTGACGGCTGCGGAGGTCTTGGAAGCCGGCGGTATCCGGGTTTCAGCGACAAGACCGGAGCCTACATCGCTTCCAGGATTGCCAGCGGAGCAGTATACGACTGGTTTAACGACTATGGAAACAGCCGCTGGGAGTCCTCCGGACAGATTCTTGAAAGCATGAACCGCTATCTGCGGGAAGCTTTTGATCAGACCCATCCTTACAGCGAGAATGCCTTAAAGCTCCGGGGCAGCATGGTTCGGGATTTTCCATCCACGGCAGCCATTGCCTATGTCACTGACACCGAGAGAGGGATCCGTCTCCATATCATCTGGGCCGGAGATTCCCGGGTATATATCCTGGACAAACAGGGACTTGCCCAGGTTACTCTGGATGATGTGGATGACAAAGACGCCCTGTCCAATCTTTACACGGATGGAGCCAAGACCAATATTCTCTCTTCGGACGGCAGGTTTATTCTTCATTACCGTTCTTTTGTCATTGAGGAACCGCTGATGATCATGGCAGCGACCGACGGGATCTTCGGTTACCTGCTCTCCCCCATGCACCTGGAGAACGCATTTCTTGATGCGCTGCTGAGATCAGCAAGCATGGAAGAGTTCCGAATTGAGCTGAATTCTCTTTTCCGGTCAAAGGCCGGCGATGATTATGCCCTGGCCTTTATGGCCTGTCACTTCGGCTCATTTAAAGACATGCAGGACTATTACAGGGAATATTACCGGGATTTCAGACAAAAATACATGGTTTCTCTGGAAGAGAATCCTGACCGGAGCCATATCGAAGAAGTCTGGAAGACAGGATACAAACGGAACTATGAACGCTTATACGGAAATGGAATAACGACATGAGTGAGATAATGAACGGGTATCGCCTGAACGGATCTTTTCAGAATAATAACGCCGGTTTTTCCCGTTGGACCACCGCTGTAAAGCACGGATATACCTACTTTCTAAAGGAGTTTATCAACCCCATCTACCCGGAAGAAGGAACCCTGTCGGAGAAGCTCCGCCAGGACAGGATTGACCTGTGCAAGGATTTTGAGAGGGAGAAGATCCGTCTTTACCGGGATCTGAATGTGGCCTCCGACGGCAATCTGGTCAGGATTCAGGAATTTTTCCGCCACAATTCCCATTATTATATATCCATGGACTACATAGAGAATGACAACATTTCTTTTGAAGACCTGCAGAAGTACTCTTTAAGAGACCGGCTGATGCTTTGCCGCAGCGTGGCCCATTCCATCATGCGGCTCCACAGCAAGAAGATTATCCACTCGGATATCAAAGCCACCAATGTCATTATCAAGCGAAGCCCGGCGGGTAAGCCCATCGGGAAAGTGATCGATTTTGACTCGGCCTTTTTTGAATACAATAAACCGCAGTATGAGGACGAACTGGGAGGAGACCAGGTCTATCTCTCCCCGGAAGGATGCATGTTTATCCGGGGCAGGGAAGTGGAGATCACCGATAAGATCGATGTCTTTGCCATGGGTATCCTTTTCCATCAGTATCTGACCGGTGATCTGCCGGGATACGACCGGGAAGAGTACAGGTACTGCCACCAGGTGGTCCTGGATGATGAGAAGCTGATACTGTCGCCGGCCCTGTCAGAGGAAGTGAAGTCCCTTCTGTCTGACATGCTTGAATGTGACGCCGGCAAAAGGATTAATTCCGCCGAGGTCTTTCACCGGCTTGGAAAGATTCTTTTCAAGGATGACGAAACCACCCTGGAGAAAAAGAAGCCCGAAGACTTCTTTAATTCCGGCGGTGATTTAAAATAAATGATGTTTTTTATAACAAGAATTAGTTAGGAGATGATGGTATTGCACAGAGATTTTTCGGCAGCCAAAAGCAGACTGGTAATCTTAGCGGTCTGCCTTTTTCTTGCAGCCCTGACGACTGCCTGCCAGACAACCGGAACTGCAGAGGAGAGTACTTTCGGGGGAGCGGATCCTGAGAAGCCTTACGTTCAGATCGTGGACCGGTTCAACAACAACCGCCAGCTGGTGGAGGAAGTTTTCCTGGACGGGGAAGA
>CACXGS010000051.1 GCA_902767195.1 uncultured Lachnospiraceae bacterium
AATGAAGCGCAGAATAAAGCCATCACTTTCGGGAAAGGGCCGGCGATGGTGCTGGCAGGTCCGGGATCCGGCAAGACACTGGTAATTACCCATCGGGTCAGGTGGCTTATCGAGTCCGCCGGAGTATCCCCGGAAAAGATTCTTGTGATTACTTTTACCAGGGCAGCCGCACAGGAGATGAAAAGGCGGTTTTACTCTTTTCAGGGAATGGATCATGCCCCGGTATCTTTCGGAACATTTCACGCTGTTTTTTTTATGATGCTCCGATATGCTTACCGTTATCGTTCCGAGGATATTATCAAAGAGGAAGAGCGGAGACGGCTGATTCGGGAGATTGCCCGGAATATGGAACTGGAGCTGGAGGATGAGAATGATTTCATCTCTACGATTCTGGGAGAGATCTCCTATGTAAAGGGAGAGATGCTGTCCCTTAATTACTATCACAGCACAGTATGCTCGGATCAGCATTTTCAAAAGATTTATGAAGGATATGAGAAAAACCTGCGACGGGAGAAAAAGATAGATTTTGATGATATGCTGGTATTCTGCTATGAGCTCCTCTCTCAGCGGGAGGATATCCTTGCCATGTGGCAGAGGAGATACCAGTATATCCTGATTGATGAATTCCAGGATATCAACCGGATCCAGTATGAGATTGTCCGGATGCTTGCCGGAGAGGAGAAGAACCTGTTTGTTGTAGGCGACGATGACCAGTCTATCTACCGTTTCCGTGGAGCGAAACCGGAGATTATGCTGGGATTTGAGAAAGACTTTCCGGGAACAGAGAAGATTATTCTGGGAGTGAATTACCGGTGCAGTAAAGAGATTACAGACATTGCCGGCCGTCTGATTGCCAACAATAAAAGACGGTATCGGAAAAATCTGACTTCCCACAGAGGAGCCGTAGTTCCTGTCACTGTCAAACAATTTGAGGATGTTTCGGCAGAGTGTACAGACATCATTGAAGGGATTCGTTTTTATCAGGAAAAGGGAATTCCTCTGAGTGACATGGCTGTCATCTACCGGACTAACACCCAGCCCCGCATTCTTGTAAGCCGTCTGATGGAGGCTTCTATTCCATTTCAGATGAAAGACAATCTCCCCAATATTTTTGACCACTGGATTGCCAGAAATATTATCACCTATATCAGGATGGCTTTGGGAGACAGGGACAGAGGGGCTTTCCTCACCATCATGAACCGGCCGAAACGCTACATATCCCGACATATGGTCAGTCGGGGAAAGGTGGATTTCTACCAGCTGAAACGGCAGACCTACGGGAAGAGATGGTTATATAAATACATTGACAGGATGGAGACGGACCTGAATATACTAAAAGGGATGGAACCATATGCTGCTGTCAGCTATATCCGGAAGGGAATCGGTTACGATGATTATCTGACAGAATATGCAGGTTTCCGGAACATGGACGCAGCCGGCCTCTTTGAGACCGCAGATGAAATACAGGAAAGTGCGAAAAATTACCATACCTATCAGGAATGGTTTGATGCAATAGAAGCTTATGGAAGAGAGCTGAACGAACAGAAGAGGAACCAGAGGAAACAGGAACCGGAGGGCGTAACCCTGACCACCATGCACAGTTCCAAAGGGCTGGAGTATGAAGTGGTCTTTGTAATTGATGTCAACGAAGGCATTACACCTCACAGGAAGGCAGTAAAGGATGCAGACCTGGAGGAAGAACGCCGTCTCTTTTATGTGGCGGTCACCAGGGCAAAAACTTATCTGTTCCTGTATTCCGTCAAACAGTATTACCAGAAAGAAACAATGGTTTCCAGGTACATCGGAGAGATTACCGACCCCGGAATCCGTCAGGAGGAATAAGACATGGCAGTAGATATCATTAAAGTAATAATCATAGGTATCATAGAAGGAATCACGGAATGGCTTCCCATCAGCTCCACGGGACATATGCTGCTGGTGGAAGAATTTCTGCCCCTGAATATGACAGAGGAATTCATGAGCATGTTTAATGTGGTCATTCAGCTGGGTGCGATTCTGGCGGTCTGTCTGCTCTACTTCCACAAACTGAACCCATTCAGCCCGCGGAAATCACCAGCGGCTAAAAAGGGAACGCTGATTCTGTGGGCCAAGGTCATTGTGGGATGCCTTCCGGCTGCTGTGATTGGCCTTCTGTTTGACGACCTCATTGACAAATATTTCTTTAATGCCCGGACCATTGCTTTTACCCTGATTCTCTACGGTGTTCTTTTTATCGTGGTGGAGAACTGGAACAAAAGCCGGCCTGTCCGGGTAGCTAAAATGAAGGATCTTTCCTATCTGGATGCCTTTGAGATCGGATTGTTCCAGGTGCTTGCCCTGATACCCGGGACTTCCAGATCCGGTGCTACGATTCTGGGAGGTATTACTCTCGGAGCTTCCAGACGTGTGGCTGCCGAATTCTCTTTTTTCCTGTCGATACCGGTCATGTTTGGCGCCAGTCTCCTGAAAATTGTCAAGTTCGGATTCCATTTTACCGCACCGGAGATCATCCTGCTCCTGACAGGAATGCTGGTGGCTTTCCTGGTATCCATTCTTGCGATCCGATTCCTGATGGGATATATTAAAAACAATGATTTCAAAGTGTTTGGTATTTACCGCATTGTTCTGGGGCTGATCGTGGTCCTGCTCACTGTGACGGGAGTAATTGGGAGGTAGTTTGATATGGTAAAAGGACAGGCAGTCATTATACGGCACAATATATTGACAGAAGATATCCGGGATATGGTCGTACATTTTCCCGAGGCAGCTCGTCTGGCCCAGCCGGGTCAGTTCCTCTCAGTCTACTGTGACGATTCCTCAAGACTCCTGCCCCGGCCAATCTCCATCTGTGAGATCGATCGGGAAGAAGGGACACTGAGGATGGTATACCGCATAGTGGGAGGCGGAACAGAGGAATTCTCCCGGAAAAAAGTGGGAGATAAGCTTGAGGTCATGGGACCTCTGGGTCATGGTTTCCAGATGAAGGAAGGGAGAGCTTTCCTGATAGGCGGAGGCATCGGCATCCCGCCTGTACTGGAACTGGCCAGACAGCTGAAAGGACCGAAAACAATCATTCTGGGCTACAGAGACAGGATCTTCCTGAAGGAGGAATTTGAGCCATATGGCAAGGTATATGTGGCAACGGAGGATGGAAGTGCAGGGACAAAGGGAACCGTTCTTGACGCCATCCTGGAAAATGACCTGGAGGGAGATATCCTGTATGCCTGCGGCCCTGTGCCCATGTTAAAAGCGTTGGCAGAATACGCAGAGAAAAAGGGTATGGAAGCCCAGATTTCATTAGAAGAGAGAATGGCCTGTGGAATCGGAGCCTGCCTGGGCTGCGTCTGCCGGTCCAAGGAAGTGGACCATCACACCAATGTCCGTAACAAAAGAGTTTGCAAAGACGGTCCCGTATTTGATGCCAGGGAGGTGGAATTTATATGAAGCTGGAAGTGACCATTGCCGGCAGGACCTTTAAGAACCCGGTAACGACAGCCTCCGGGACCTTCGGGTCAGGTGCCGAGTATGAAACATTCGTCCCCCTGCATGAACTGGGGGCAGTTACCACGAAAGGGGTAGCCAACGTCCCCTGGGAAGGGAATCCTCTCCCGAGAGTCGCAGAGACCCGGGGCGGCATGCTCAATGCCGTAGGACTGCAGAATCCCGGTATCGACCTCTTCTGTAAAAGGGACATACCTCACCTGAGAGAGCAGAACGCATCGATTATCGTCAATGTATGCGGCCGGACCGTGGAAGACTACCTGGAAGTGGTGGAACGGCTTTCCGACCAGCCGGTAGACCTTCTGGAAATCAATGTTTCCTGTCCCAATGTCAAGGCTGGAGGAATCGCCTTCGGACAGGATCCAAAAGCTCTCTATGATATAACGAACCGCATAAAAAAGGTCTCCGGCCATCCCATATCCATGAAGCTGAGTCCCAACGTGACCGACATTACGGAGATGGCCAGGGCAGCCGAAGCAGGCGGAAGCGATGCACTTTCCCTGATCAACACCATTACGGGAATGAAGATCGATATCCATCGCCGCCGCTTTGTCCT
>CACXGS010000052.1 GCA_902767195.1 uncultured Lachnospiraceae bacterium
CCATCTTCAGCACCGCGAAGGCTCTGATTATCTCTTTGGGCATCAGTGAATGATCTCTCCCTATGTTGAAGTTATCAAAGCTTCTCTGTGTCTGGGCGCCCCAGTACTTATCCGCAGGGACTCTCACCTCGCCCATGGTATCGTGTTCTGTTCTGTACTTCATCTCTTCCATATTATTTCTCCCTGTTGAGCCATGCTTCCTTCACTGCGGCAGCCACTCTTTCCACTACAAGGGGATTGAAGCCATCCGGCAAAACATATTCAGGCGACAGCTCGTCCTCAGGGATCACTCCTGCGATAGCCCTTGCCGCAGCCTCCTTCATTTCCTCGGTTATGCGTTCCGCCCTGCAGTCCAGAGCTCCCCTGAATATACCGGGAAAAGCGATCACGTTGTTTACCTGATTGGGGAAATCAGATCTTCCTGTTCCCACTACACAGGCTCCGGCTTCTTTTGCGAGATCCGGCATTATTTCAGGCACCGGGTTTGCCATGGCAAAGACGATGGGATCCTTGGCCATGGAGCGGATCATGCCCTGAGTCACGAGACCGGGTCGGGATACTCCGATGAATATGTCAGCTCCCTTCATGGCTTCGGCAAGATCTCCCTTTATGTTGTCCTTGTTGGTGATATGAGCCATGCGTTCCTGCTCTTCATTGTTGTGCGGCGATCCCTCATATACGGTACCTTCTTTATCGACCAGGATTATATCTCCCAGATTGAATCTCATGAGCATTTTGGCTATGGAAATGCCTGCGGCCCCTGCGCCGTTTATTACAAGCCTGAGGTCCCCGGGTGTTCTTCCGGTGACCTTGACTGCATTCAGGATAGCAGCAGACGCAATGATGGCGGTACCGTGCTGATCATCATGGAACACCGGAATGTCGCAGAGTTCTATCAGTCTTCGTTCTATCTCAAAGCATCTGGGAGCGGAAATGTCTTCCAGATTGATACCCCCGAAACTTTTGGAGATCAGATATACCGTTCTCACTATCTCGTCAGGGTCTTTTGAGTCGATCAGGATGGGAACGGCGTCTATGCCGGCAAAAGTTTTGAACAGCGCGCACTTTCCCTCCATGACAGGCATACCTGCAGAAGGACCTATGTCTCCCAGTCCAAGTACCGCAGTACCGTCTGTTATGACGGCCACGGTATTGCCCTTTCCGGTATATTTATATGCCAGATCTTCATCTTTCTGTATCTCAAGACACGGTGCTGCCACTCCCGGAGTATATGCCAGGGACAGTTCTGCCTTATCTCTGATAGGCGCCTTGCTCTCTATACTCAGTTTGCCTTTCCATTCAGCATGTTTTTCAAGAGCCAATTTATTTACATCCATGATTTCTGATCCTTTCTGTCTGTTTATTTATACATTCTATCTGTATTATATTTCATTTTGGACCCCTTCACAAGTGCTGCTGATCATTGAACAGTTTCCATGTTTTCGGCGGACGCGGGCTGTAATCCAGAGAAGCCAGGAATTCCTCGTTCATTTCGATGCCAAGTCCCGGTCCCTCAGGCAGTTCCAGATATCCGTCCTTTACCTTGATCTGGTTGAAAGCCATCTTATCTCCTTTCTTTCCTGTCAGCCGGTCTCAGCCGCATTTCTTCAGTGATGCATTATTTGCCGTTAATTGTTTTAAAAACAATAAAGCAATTATCATGCCAAAAGGGATGATAGTATACCCTGTTGCCGGTTTTAAGCGGAGACCGGTATGTATGAGGCAAAAGCGAGCTGCCTTTCCGTTCTTTTAATAATATACCCATGTTTTTATTATTATACATCAAAACACACTGTTTCCGCTACAAAAAAGCAGACGCTCTTATACTCGTCTGCTTTTCTTTTTCTGTATTGATTTTCAGACCGCTTTACTGTCTTTTCAGAAAATCAGGTCAACCGACTGGTCGCTGATCAGGGCCGGTCCGCCGAGTACGATGGCACGGCTTATGTCTGTTCTGTAAACATATGCTGTTGCGAACTGTGTCCTGTTATTTGCCGCCAGGATCAGCGGTCCGCCCATGGCATGCGCCACAGCGCCTCCGCAGAGTCCGTCCGGGAAGTCCATTCCGTACGCCAGTACACAGCTTTCAGGCGTAAGGAAATATCTTCTGGCAACGTTCACGGACGTCTCAAATCTGGTGCTTCCGTTTATTCTGTCTGTGGTTCCGTATGCGTTCAGCTCGTTTTTCATGCTGTCGCTTACAGCTCCCGTACCTCCGATGATCGTAAACGTCAGACCTTCGCCCAGAGATTCCAGATACTCTTTCTGACCGTCCTGCAGGGTATTTTTTACGAGCAGTATCGGTTTTCCGACCGCCGATGCGGACAAACTGTCGGCGAATCCGGTGCCGCTTGCCACCAGGATCTCGCTTTCGGCC
>CACXGS010000053.1 GCA_902767195.1 uncultured Lachnospiraceae bacterium
ATAATGAACCGTCACCGTCCCTTTATCCTTGTCAATCGTATAATTCTTAGGTGTATCATAGGGAGACTTAGTCAGGATCCACTCATCCGGTGTTGACAAGGTAATCGGATCCGTGTGATCCGTTACTGTCCTGGAATACTTTTTGGTGGTTCCGTCCTCGTTGATGCGCACAAAGAAATCAGCCTTGAATGTTACATCTGCCGCACCAAGAACTGTACCGTCCGCCAGTTCTCCGTTACCGCGAATTCTGGTGGCGACGTCAAAAACAAGATCATTACCATTAGCTTCCCGGTAATTGTTGATTAGCTGCAATGTCCAGATATTGTTAGCTTGATCTGTACAAGTGAAACTCTGAACTATACCAGACTGCTTGATGCCAGTGATCTCCACATGCTCCGGCATCTTCATGGTAATCTCGATATTCTCCCAGTTTTTGAACATCGGTTCCCCGTTCTGTCCGTCGTATTTATATTGGGCCGCCGCCTGCAAGTTCACAAACACATTATAGGTAATCTCATCCCCTGCTTTGGCAGTATCTTTATCATCGGTCAGAGCGACGGTAAAGGTCTTTGCCGTTCCTCCCTCTCCGTAATACTCCTCAGCCTTCTGCTCCGGGGATACGGCTTCGCCTTCCTGAGTATCAGGATTCTCTTCCTGAGAAGACTGTTGGGCCGGATCTGTATCGTTTCCTGATGTGGGATCATTATTATCGTTATCTCCTCTTTTTTCAGGAGACTTTCTGTTCTTTACCTCTTCTTCCTCTTCTTCTTCTTTTTTCTCATCCTCTTTTTGATCGGTAGAAGATTCCTCTTCTTCCTTCTCATCCTCTTCTATAGCCTGAGCAGTGGAGGGTTCTTCTTCCTCCTCTTCTTCCTCTATGGCCTGAGTCGTGGATGCTGGTTTCTCGGTATTTTTCTGCTCTTCTTTGTCTGCTTTCTCCGAGTCTCCCTCTTCATCCTCGTCCTCCTCTTCTTTATCGGACTTGGATTGATTGACAGACTCCTCCTCTTTTTCCTCGGCCTTAGGTGCACTTACCTTGACCTTCACTTTAGGCATGTCTTTATAGGAAAGATCCTCATCCTCAAAGGCGGCCTCCAGCTTATAAGTGCCGGCTCTGTCCCCGTCATAAGAACCTTCCCATGTGACTTCTTTTTTCACGTTTACTCTGGAGACCTTGTCTTCCTGACCTTCGCTTCCCTCTTCTCTGGTCTCCAGGACCACCGAAAGTTTGTCAGGAAGCCCTATGTCTTCCTTGGATGTACCATTCTCCACTGTGTAGGAATCTTTGATCTCCTTGATGGATTTTACTGTGGTGGTATGTTCCGCATGAACCGGCAATGACTGTAAAGGCATCATGGTGATCGCCATCATCACCGCCATTAACCGTGCGAGAAAACGATCCCGCATTCTGTGCCTTAGTAAGGCTTTTTGAGTTTTTTTGTTCTTAATACCCATATCTGACCATTTTCCTTTCTTAAATTTGGCTGGTTTTTACCGTTTGCTTCTTTCTGTATTCATACTCCAGTATCTCAAAACAATATTATTCATAATTTTATCACAAGAAATATACGCTTTGCAATCAAATTATACAAATATAAATATAAATATGAACACCTAATTTTATAGATATAAACTCCTTCTATCATCGATGATTTACAAAAAAACCGCCGCAGCACCTGTCCGTTTTGAAAAAACGGGCGGGTTGCTGCGGCGGTTTGCCATTTCATGTAATTGATACGGTTCCCGATCTCTGTTTCCCAGAATATATCTCTCGGAAGAACCCTTGGACGGGAGTCCTTAACTCAGATTCAGCCTCTTTTCCAGCAGTGTCTTACAGATGAAAAAGTAGATCGCTGAAAAGAACAATGCAATCAGTATAGAGGGTATGGCAAAATGCTGATACTCTGCAAAATTAGAGAACTGCACTCCTTGCTTTCCCATAGCCGGGAAGATTGCCATGAATACTCTTCCCACCAAGGATTCAAAGATCAAAACTCCGATGTAAGCTCCAATGGAAGCCAGTGTCACATGCTGCTTAGCCTGATAGCCTATGGTTATGGCAGTGTAAATCTGAAGAACCGTCTTTACCAGGCCCAAAATAGATATAAGAATCGTCTCGACAATCATCAGCATCATATCATTGTTGATGTAAGGTGATACATATTTCCAGACATTTGGTATACTATAGGATTCTGACCCAAAGAAACCGATGAT
>CACXGS010000054.1 GCA_902767195.1 uncultured Lachnospiraceae bacterium
CGGATTTTGGGAAAAAGAAAAGATTATCCGAGGCCAGTACCGGAGGTGAAGCTGTATGAATCGTTTTCAGGCGAATTTATGCCTGCTTCTGGTAACGTTCTGCTGGTCAGCAGAAGTGATAATGGCCGCGTGCGTACCAGGTGATGTCGTGCCCTTTGCAATGACCTGCGTTACCTCGTTAATAGGAGGCGGCTTCCTGTGGTTTCTGTTTTCCGAACGAATTAAAAAGGGCTTTAATGCGCAATCTAAGAAACTGATTCTTCTTTGTTTCGGCCTGAGCGGTCTGAACTGTGGCTATAATGTGCTTTTTAAGATCGGCTGGAAGTATTTTGATGTGTCATCAGGCGCGTTTTTGATATGTCTTACATCTGTAGTGCTGCCATTTGTGCTGATTGCGAGAAAAGAGACGGTTGAGAAGAAGACGTGGATTTCTTCCGGATTGATTTTCTGCGGTATTCTTTTTGCAATAGTCGGATTAATAGGAAGAGGTCAGATTCCGGGTTTTATTATTATAATAATAGGCTGTACTCTCAGGGTTTTATTTATATGTCTGCTCAATAAATATGCCAAAGAGTATGATCCCGTTGTAATTTCAACATTAATATCTTTATTTGTCGGTATTATAAGCTTTGGTATCTGGTTTGGCTTTCAGCACAATACATTCGGAGCGATACAGTGGACAGGAATAACCATAGCAAGTCTGGCTATATACGCATATTTCAGTATAACATTTGCTCAGACTGTCAATATTTTTGCTCAGAAAAGGACTACTGCGGCCAATGCTACAATAATCTATTCTCTGCAGGTCGTATTTTCGGTTGTTCTTGGAGCAGTCGTGCCGGCAACGCTCATAGATCCGGTAGATATTACCCCAAAAACAATTATAGGTCTTGTTCTTATTGTTGTGGGTACTATGGTGGAGGTTCTTGTATTCGGAAAAAGGCAGGAAGGAAATATTCCGGTATCGGAATAGAGGTGACATTATGAAACGGAAAAAAACGGTTATAATGTTAATAATTATATATTTAATTCTGGCATTTCCTTTTAAGGCGCTGGAAATCATTCCGGGATTTACGGATGTTCGTCCGGTTAATATGCTGGTTCCGGTATTTGGTATTTTTTTCGGGATTCCGGGGTGCCTTGTATTTGCGTTCGGGAATTTGTTCATGGATTTTGTAAGCGACAGTATCCGCTGGTCCTCAATAGCAGGCCTGATCGCGAATTTTGTCGGACCGTATTTTATATATAAATATTATAATAAAATATCGAAAAAGCCGTTTAGTCTTAGGAAGGGCAGGGAAATACTCACATTTTTAGTGATTTCGTTTATCGCTGCCGTATTGGAAGCGGCTATAATAACTCCTTCTGTGGCGATTATATATCCGGAAGTGGATGCTAAGCTTTTTGCGTTAACTGTGGTGGCAAATACATTTATTTTCCCTGTTTTGTTCGGTATGCCCATCATTATGCTTATGCACAATGAACTGGGATTTAAAATCTGCAAGGACAGGGAGAAGGATAAACAGGAAGTGTCATGAAATTGTAAGATTTTCAAAAGAAATGCCGGTTAAAATTAAATATTTTTAAGGTTTATAATAATAAATAAAAAGTCTCTTTCTGATACAATATATGTATGGATTGAGGCTTTATTATTTTGCCGGAAAGAAGGGTTCTTAAAATGAGAAAAAGAAACATATCGGCAGTTTTGTTTGTTCTTGTCCTTGCCATATTGGTTTTCGGGGTTAAGTTTTACGGATACTCCAAGCCGAGAGAAATGATTTCGGTAAACAACAGTGAACTTGCCTGGAATCTTATACTTGTAAACAGAGCGAACAAAATCCCGAAAGATTATGAGGTTAATTTAATAACTCTTTCCAACGGCGAGCAGGTGGATGAAAGGATTTATCCGGAGCTTCAGGCCATGTTTGATGACGCAAGGGCTTCCGGACTGGGACTTTTTGTCGCTGCCGGATACAGAACCGGTGAAACACAGCGGACGCTTCTCAATGAGAAGATCGAAGAATACCGCAAAGACGGATATTCGGATGAAAAGGCTGAAGAACTTGCGGGCGAATGGGTCGCAGTCCCCGGAACAAGCGAGCACCAGCTGGGGATTGCCGTTGATATAAATGCTGACACACAGATTTCCTCAAAATACGAGGTTTATGAATGGCTTGCGGAAAACTCATACAAATATGGTTTTATAAACAGATACCCAAGGGACAAAGTCAAAATAACGGGTATAGAGAATGAACCTTGGCACTACCGCTATGTGGGAAGGGAAGCGGCTGAGGAAATGTACGCAAATGGATTTTGTCTTGAGGAATATATTGAACAGCTTCAGTAAATATCTGGAGCTGTTTTTTAAATTGAAATTATGGCTGGCAAGATTTGGTTTTTGGTTGAAAAATATGAAGTATAAGGATATAATTATTCTAAAGTACTGCTTCGCAATAAAACAGCGGAAGCAGGATTCGGACGGTTTTGCAGACATAAAAAAGAGTGAAGTTATGGGTATTCATGAAATAAAACTGAAAATTCAATTTGAAGCCGATTTATATAATCCTTTTGATGTGGATGAGACTGTAATCAGCGATGATGTGGCTTCATACATAAATCAGAGGTACAGAGAAAAGTACTGGAAGGACAAACTGGTGCTGAATATTATTTCCGGCGAGGATATCGATTTGGATAAGCTTAATGCCGCTTTAAGGCATTACATAGACGGTGAGTTTATGGTGCTCCTCAATGAAAGACAGAAAAACTTGTTTAATCAGATATGGATGTTTTTCGTAGGAGCGGTGTTAATAGGAATAAGAATATACGCGCCGCCTGAGCTTCCGGTTTTTGCCAGAGAATTGATCTCTACTGTCGGAGCTTTTTCTCTTTGGGAAGCGTCCAGTATCTGGATAGTAAAAAGTCCTGCGGGAATTTTTAAAAGAAAGTGGCTTGAGGCTGTTTCAAAAACAGAGATAAAATTGACTAAAATATAGATTTGATATATTATATTATGCGTAATTTAGTGTGTTATGGGGGAAATGCTATGAATTGGAAAAAAATATTTGCGTTTATAATGAGCGCTCTTATCGCCCTTGGAAGTGTTTGTACAGCCGCTGCGGCTGAAAATGAGGGAGAAGACACGTATATAGTTATCCTGAAGGACGGAGCCGAGCCAGCAGAAGGCCTTTCGCCAATACCTTATGCGGAAAACTATTATACCGCGGATGATCTGGACTTTGTTGCGGATTCCGAGGATGTTGAAGGAGTTTTTGAAAACAGCCGTCTGGAGCTGGAGAGCATAGACTTTAACGACCCTTATCTGGATAAGCAGTGGTATCTGGATCCTATCGGAATCGAAGACGCGTGGAAGAACGGATATACGGGAAAAGGGGTGAAGGTTGCTGTTATTGACTCCGGAGTAAATCTTCAGCACGAAGACCTTGTAGGAGCGAATATAACAGGAAGAAACTTCCTTGGAGAAGAAGGACATCAGGATACATCGGATTTTGTCGATGATATGGGTCACGGAACTCTCATATGCGGAATACTGGCTGCCCGTCAGAACAACGGTTTGGGAGTAGTAGGTCTGACTCCGGATGTATCCATTCTGGCTCTTCGCTGTTTCTCTAAAGAAAAGAATGATGACAATATGGGCAGCGGAACTGTGGACGCGGTAATTTCTGCGATAGGATATGCTATTGAACAGGATGTTGACGTTATAAACATGAGCATAGGCGGAATGGGCAGATCAATGGCCGCTTTGGAGCCTGTTTTAAAGGAAGCGACGGATAAAGGAATCATACTTGTTGCTCCTGCCGGCAATAAAGGCAGAAAAACTCTTTATTATCCTGCTGCCTTCGAGTGTGTAACAGGCGTGGCATGGACGGATAAAACCGGTGGAATATCAAGATATTCCCAGCACAATATGAGCGTATATGTTTCTGCGCCGGGAACTGATATTTACGGACCTGACTTTAAGGATGCAAACGGTTACAGAAAAGACTC
>CACXGS010000055.1 GCA_902767195.1 uncultured Lachnospiraceae bacterium
ATCCGTAGAAAACAGACTGCGAATCCATTCCAAGGTCTCGAAATCCGGACCGCAGTAGCCAACGAATGACGGGTCATGGTCCGCCAGATCCCTTGCCGTACAGGGACCACCAATCGCATAGATCCTGAGTTTACTGTTCTCAGGCAATTTGGTCTGCCAGTACTGGGGATAAGTAAGCATAGTTCCATCTTCGTAATCCAGCATGCCCTTTGTAACCGAGATCAATGGCACACTCTCATCCAGAATCGGAAAAATCTCATCGGCAAACCAGTCCACGCCAAAGCTCGATACTCCGCAGACAATCAGATCTGCCCCTCTAATCGCTTCCTTTACCTGGGCACATTTAAAGTAATGAACTCCATCGTGGAGTGTCCGGCGAAGGTTCACGTGATAATTATCCTTCTGAAGGCGGTCGATAATCTCATCATCCAGAGGACTGCCGACCAGGTTCACCTCGTGCCCGTTCTCATAAAGCGGAAAGGTGAGAGCCGATGCCATCTGTCCTGATCCAATCAAAGCTACTTTACTCATTTTTATTACCTCTCCTTAACCGATCATGGTCATCAATCTCACTCTGCAGATCCTTCACTTTACCGGATATACGGCTCAGCAGATCCGCAAAATCTTTCTCTATATCTTCCGTCGCAGGGATATGGCTGCCACTGTCATTTGGAATTCCTGTTCCGCAGTCCTTTTGCTTTTCATTGTCTGACATGATTTCTCCTCATTCTCCTTCCCGATCTGATTCTTTTTCCTTTACCTGATCTGTCGCCTCTTTGGTCGATATAGCCATAGAGACATCTCCTTAATGAGCATACCACACATTCAATACCTGGTTAAGAAGATATTTGTTTATTTTAAATATTTGAAATAAAACGACCGAAAGCCGGATTATAAGGGCTCTCGATCGTTTCGCATGCTTATGGTGTCGGCAATAACAGATCCGGCATATATCTCACCAGACAATCTGAAACGGTAAAAGGCAGCTGTTCCTGCTCCAATATTTCCGTGAACAGCTCCACTGCTTTGCTATTCGGGCTAAGCATCTGAAAACTAACGCAGAATTTATCAGGCAGAGCATTCACTTCCAGCATCAGATCACCGTCTGTAATGGAATAAATGGATCTGATATAGTCCGCCATTCCACCCCAGTCTGTCTTCCCCACATAACTCACCATATAGGTATCACGGGCATCACTGAGATAGATACTGTGCTTTTTAGCATATTTGATCTTAGACTTCAGATCAGGCTCCTGGTCAATTCCTTCTCTTGCCTGGACAATTTTCCGATACCATTCATAAGAATTCTCCGGCTGCATCTGTGTAATGATCGCACCTCTTGCCCGCTGGCTCAGCTTTTCGATGGACTCTTCCTCCATTTCCCAGTCATACTTAACATGGATGAATCTGACATAGTCCCGATAAGATTTGGGACAGCCGACATCCTTACGGTAGTCATTGGCAATTTTGGCAGATATATGTGTACCTTTCTTTGCAGGCTGGACTATCACTGGATGCTGGCCCTTTATCGGAGAAAAATAACGTACTGCTGTCTTGAGCATAATTGCGGCAAGGACAGAGTTTGGTGTGCCGTCAATCCGTTTTGCATAGTCCATTAATGCTTTGCTGTCAAGCTCCACCTCATAATAATAGGCTTCGTTAACAAACGGATTAAGAAAATATGTGTATTCTGCCATCTGTCCCACCTTGATGTCTCCTTCTTCATACCTTTTTATCGGTACATCAGAAGGAAGATTGGCGACATCAGGAACCGCATACTCTTCCTCGTCAACCGGCGTTCCCACCGCTTTCAGGTCGGCAGGAGGTTCCATCGAACCGTACTTCTTCGTCAGATATTGATACAACGTTGTCTTAATCCAGAACATGGCTCCGAATCCGCCACAGATACTATGGGAAAAATTAAACCAGATACTGTCCCCCTTCCATGTCAGAGCAAAGAGATGGCCTCCCACTTCTTCAGACCCCAGGACCAGCCTTTCTTCTCTCTCGGGTAATACAGCGATCGGTCGGTCATTGGGTAGTAAGACATAATTCTCCCCTTCATCAAGTCCGACTCTCACCGAGAAATAGGGAAGACGTGTCATGGCCTCTCTTGCTGCTTCCGTCAGCAAGTCTTCATCGATGTTTTCGGAAAGCCTGACCTTAACACGAGCAGTAAAAGCATTCTTTTTCATGTATTCATACAGCAGATAGATATCCGGATTATGAGTCATTTTTACTCCCCTTTCCATTCTCCTGATTCAAATTTTTTATGTATGTTCCTTTTTATCTTATGTAGTCTCTTTGAATCCTCTACGTAAAAATGACAGCCGTTTCTTAACATTGTCTTTGACAATCTGTGCATCCATAGCTATGTCATATCCGTGAAAGGTCCCTTTCGTTTCATTGATTTCAACCTTTGCGCCTGCTTCTCTTAACTTCTCTGCATACAGTATTCCCTCGTCATGGAGACAGTCAAATTGCGCTGTCTCAATATAGGTATCCGGTATCACCCCGGGAAGGGAACAATGCATAGGCGTTGCTTTATATCGAAGATCCCGGTCCTTCCCACAGTAATATTTCCAGGCAGGCTCCATATATGTGGAATTCCACTGGGGCGTATCTGTAAACTGTTTCATGGAATCCGTCGTCATATCGGCATCGGTTAAAGGATACACAAGCATTTGAAAGCGGGGCATCCTTACCTTTTCCTGCTCATATCGATTGGAAACCAGGGCAGCCAGAGAAGCGCCGGCACTGTCCCCGCCAATTCCGATCCGCTCCGGATCGACACCAAGTTCTCCGGCATGGGATACCACATATTTATATACGGAAAGTATATCCTCATAGGCAGCAGGATATTTATATCTGGGCGACAGATGATAGTAGACAAAGAAGACCTTGCACCTTGCTCTTTTTGCGTAGATCCAGGCCAGCTTTTTATGATACTCCGACGGCCTGTAAACAAAGGCTCCGCCATGGGCATAGATGAGTGCCGGCAATTCGTTTTCTGCCTCCGCCGGCGAAAAAACACTTGTCTTTAAACGCCGTCCCTGATAGCCTTCAGTCACCAAGGTCTCCTCTTTAATGCCCGACGGGCATTTTAACATATGCCACGCCACTCCCTGATAGATATTCCCCGTCCCTACGATAAACCGGTTAAACGGTACACATTTCGCATTGTCCCTTAACTCAGGATCAATCAGTTCTAAATAGTCCATGTTTATTCCTCAATGTATAAAATGAATAATATTCGTCTTTACTTACAGGAGTGATCGCCCATGACTTCATCTGACCGGCAAAGAAGAATGAATCGTAAGTTCCTCATCATATTGTTTCTCAAACATCATCTTAATTTCCTTGTTTAAAAAGTAGTGCACTGTATAGCGCTGTGAAAAAGTGCAGACTGCCTGAACAGACATCTTTGTATAGAGAAATCCGTGAACCAGCACCACTTCAGAAACTCCCTTATATGTAGGCCCGTCAATGATAGCAGGGCATTTCCCCTTTAATTTGGGAAGCTCTCTGTTAATAAGCTCTTCTGCCTCTTTAACCGTACACCCCTGGGGCACGGCAAAGGTCAGCATATATACATAGGGATAGAGGGAGTGATTGATGACACTTGTAATCGTACTGTTACTGAATGTTTTCACCGTTCCCTGCCAGTCCATCACCGTCGTCTTCCGCATATTAATCTTAAGGACAGTACCTCTGAAGTCTCCAATCTCGATGGTATCACCGACCTTATAGGAAGCGTCCGCGATCAGTGTGATTCCGGCTATAATGTCTGATACAAAATCTTTTGCTCCAAGAGATGCAGCAAGTCCGGCCAGTCCGAATGAGGCGATGAGCGCCCGGGTATTGATTCCGAAATACTCCAGGGTTACCAATACGAATATAACAATCATAAAACAGAATAGTATATTGTATAGAAGAGTACATACGGTATGCCCTTTTGCGCCAAGAAATCTTCCGGCCAGATTGATAATGAATCTCAGCGTGATGAGCACCAGTGTCATATGGCATAAGACAAGCAGAGTAGAAGATACCGCGAACAGATTAACGCCACGCTCCCAGTCTCCCCTCCCGATATAGTCCATAACGCTTCCGTCCATCCCCATAGAATATTTGCCGGAATAGAACCTGACCAGCAGCGGCAGCAATACTGCAGCGATGCACAGCAGCAGGAGCGCTCCGACCCTTTCATCCGGGGATGCTCTCTTGTTCAGAAAACCAAAAGAATAAACATTGTCTGTCATAAAATCATCGGCAGTCGGATGAAAAACAGTCTCTCCTGTCTCCGAAAGAATGTCATCTTCAAAAGAAGTCAAATACTCTTCTTCCCGGTAATCCTTCAGCAGTATGCGGGCGAGACCGCTTAGCAGAGCCAGAGAAAGAAGAGACACAATCAATGCATATTGCACATCATAGCGCAGCATTCCGCCGCTTTTTACTGCATAGTAATAAAACAGGTTTTTATGTCGAGCGGATGTCACATAGTGTCGCTGGCCCTCAATCTCAATGAATCCCATGTAATCCTCACGAAGGTCACTCTTATCCAGGCCGAAATCACCTGCCTTCTGCCCCGGAAGCGAGCGGTTTGAGCTGTACTTAATAAGTCCCGTTTTAGGATCAACAGCAAAACATACAGCCTTCTCTGCCATCATGGATTCCGCGATCTCATTCACATCTGCATAATCCTTTTTTCCGGAAACTTTAGGATCTGTTGCCAGTATAAGAGCCCCGTAAGCGTTATCCTCCGCAAGGAATTGCAGGGCTATACCATACATATCCAGTTTCCGTCCTATCACTTCATCTTTCACACCTGCGTGAGAAATGCTCTTAACGCCTCTGAGAAGCCGCCTGAAATCATAGGTTGCTGATTTCTCTGTCTTCCCCAGTGTAAGCCCTTTATATGAAGAATCGGAAACAACCTCCTTACCCTCCGTATCGAATATCATAAGGTACTCTGCTCCGATGATCTTTGACGCTTCCCGCAGCCAGTCCCTGTTTTGAAGCACCCGGTTCCTGTCGATCAAAAGAGCGACACGATCTGCCATGGCTGTATATCTGTCCTGACTGTCCTGCCAGAGCTTTTCAGACCGCTGTCTGTCATCTTCAATCCTGTGAAAGAGAGACTCCAGTATTGCCGATCCGTTTCTTGTCTCGGTAAACACACTCTCAAGAGACTGTGTGAACAGACAGGAAATCAGGATAAGTACAGAACCGATGATCACCGCTGCTTTCACTTTTGTCCGCACAGTACGGGGACGGTACCTGTCCTTTTCTTCCAAAGATATTGTATGCTTCTCAACAGCATAATATATGAACAGAATCCAGGCAGCTATCACAATAAAGGTCACCAGCAGTCCTGCAATAAATATGACCGTCTGTTCCGTAGTGCGCATCAGAGCTTCCCTTACCGGAATAAACATTGCTGCCGCTTTTGAATCTCCAACACTCATGAACCGGGCAAAATACCGGTGGCCGCCAATTTTAATGAGATGGTGATCCCGCTTCTCAATGCCATTATTAACATCCGTCATATCCTTCTCTGAGATATCCAGCTGTGACAGACGACTGTACTTGCGGAATCGACCTGTAGCGAAGTATATCTCATAATCGCCATTATCATCATCTGCCGCTTTCATATAGAGGTATTCACATTTATGGGCGGTCGCCAGATCTTCCAGTGCCTCTGTGAAATTAGACTTTTCTGCCGCAATTGACGTTTCTGTTGTTTCTACCACTTCTGCCGTTTCTACCGGATCCATCACCTCTATATAATATAGATTATCTGCGATATGACCGTAGATTATCGTCCCCTCTGAAGTATCGTAAGTACCTGTATCATCATGAGAGATCACATCAGCAGTAACCTCTTCTGGCAATGTGATCGGAGACTCTATTCCTTTCTCTGTGACCTTCACAATTGCTCCATACGCATATTGTGAAGGAAGAATCTTCTTCCTGCTTCTCTTAATAGCAGCGACAGTCAATCTGGCGATATCTTTCAAATCCGACCGGATACGAATCTCTTCATCATGCTCTCTGGCAAGGAGAGCATCATATGTTTCAATAAAATTCTTCAGATAATCTGAACTGTCAATATATGTCTCATGAAGCTCATTGTATAATCCCGCTGCTACACTGACCATGGCAGCCAACAATACCGTGATGATAATATAAATGACAGCCGTTTTTGTTTTTTTTCTGATATCACCCATGGCAGTGCATATCCTCCTACTTAATTATTGCAGTTCCTTTTGTTCTATTCTTCCATTGCCCGCTTCTCTTCCTTACGTTTCTTTAAGTAAGGCAGTGTTACATCCCGATAAGTGAAGTCGCAGACAGCAGCGAAGGGAATGGCAAGCAAAAGTCCTCCCACTCCGAACATAGTTCCCATGGACACAATGGCCAGGAGAATCAGAAGTCCGGATACTCCAAGAGAATTTCCGAAAAGTCTGGGCTTGATAATATAACCGTCACAACCCTGAAGAAGCTGATTGGCAACGACAAATATAATTGCAAGTATCGGGTTTTCCAAAAGAATAATCATTCCTCCGACAGCCGCTCCGATAACCGGCCCAAAAGTGGGAATCAGATTGGTGACCCCCACAATAATAGAGATCAGTCCTACATAAGGCATCCTCAGCAACATCATGATGACTGCATTGAGTACGCCGACTATGGTAGAATCCAGAATGGTGAAAACCAGGTAGCGGTTGAGAATATAATTACATCTTCTGATATAGGAAAGAGTCCTGTCCAGTTTATCATCTGCGATTAAAGCTGACAGGAGGTCTTTGGCATCTGCTTTCAGCCTGTCCTTGGATCCCAGAAGATAGATTGACAGAACTGCACCAATGACGACATTGATCAAAAGCTTGGCAGTACCGGTCCAGAATGCAATAATATCATTTTGATAGCCACTTAGCAGAGCAGCGAGCTTTTCCATTATCTCGTCAGCGCTTTCCGGAATGTACAGCATATTAGTAATCCCGAGCTTTTGAAAGAGGGAATGTATATATTCCTGATATTCCGGCAGCTGATTCAGGAAAGATGTGATGTTGCTGATCAGCTGGGGAACCAGAATAATCAACAGTATTACGATAATCGCGATAAAGCTGAATAAGGCAAGGAAGATGGAGGCGGGCCATCGTCCTTTCCTGAGGTTCCTGAACAGTTTTCTTTCATATAGCTTAGCCAGAGGATTCAGCAAATAGGCAATAATGCACCCGACAATCACTGTATTAAAATACTTGCCGAGGAAATCCAGATCATCCGCGATCGAAGGAAGCTGCATTAATACAACATATAAAACAACACCGATACACAGAGCAACTGTGTAAGGGTACCAGGGCTTTGTTTGAAACTTTTTCATCATCTTTAATTTTCTTTTATTTTTTCTTCTTAAATTTCTTTCCCGTAGATGCTCCGCCGTCGATCAGGACATCAATGCCGCAAAGATAGCCGTTCCTTTCATCTGCGATGGTAGCAATAGCGAATCCAAGTTCCTCCGGTTTTCCCATTCTCCCAGCACAGGTATTATCAACCATCTGTCGTGCAAAATCTGCCTTTTCTACTTCCTTCGCTCCCATATCTGTCTCAATGAGACCGGGGCTGACAGAGACGACACGGATGCCTTTGGCGGCATATTCATGGGCGCATTTCTGTGCATACCATACGATAAAGTTCTTGCTCATTACGTAAGCCATGCCGGATCTGTTATAGTCGTCCATGGCCAGTTTTGATTCACGGTAAAGATGCTTAAAGAACTTATCCTCCTCATATTCTGCCATCTCATAAATCTGATGCTTTACAAGAATTCCCGGCGCCTCATAGGCGGAACTGGAAGCTACATCCACAATAACTCCACCCTGATCCATGAATTTATAGAATTCCATGTTCACATTTTTTGTACCAATGGCATTGACCCGGATGATCTGTTCCGGATCTGCCATGGCCGGTGAAAGCCCTGCCGCATGAATCACTGTTTTGATTGTTCCCAGGCTCGCTGCCAGCAGGCAGAGTTCATGGACATCTTTTCTGGAAGACACATCACAGGTAGTCAGATGAACCTGATGTCCTTCCTCTTCAAGTATTGTTTTAGCATGTTCCAGCTTTGCAAGGGTTCTGCCTGTAATAACAAGAATCACATCTTTTGATATAAAT
>CACXGS010000056.1 GCA_902767195.1 uncultured Lachnospiraceae bacterium
CGTAATAATATAGTCGGCTGTTCCATTTTTCATCAGATTCATCGGAATGGCAGCAAACTGCTGGGATGCTCCTCCCTGGAGAAAAAGGACTTTGTAGTTATCCGGAATATCCATCAGATCGCGAAGATCCCTCTCCGCTTCTTTAATAATATCATCAAACCATTTGGAACGATGACTCATTTCCATAACAGACATACCGCTTCCTCTGTAGTCCATCATCTCTGCTGCTGCTTCCTGAAGCACTTCCTCCGGCAAAACTGCCGGGCCTGCTGAAAAATTATAAACTCTTCCCATTTGAAACCTCCATATGATTAAACTGTATATAATACCGGACAAAAATACATTTGTACCGGTTACAAAAGACTGTTAACAATTATACAGGGTAATTCTCTCTTTGACAATCATCCATTTATATAAATTTTAAGAGCAGAACATGAAAAACCTAAATAATTATCATAAAACAGATTTTCTTCTATCCAATCAAAAAAAAAAGTGCTATACTGTGTTTACAAAACTGGCAGACTCATGAACACAGGAGATCGTGCATCTTATGAAACGAATCATTTTGACAGGCGGCGGTACCGCCGGGCATGTTACACCCAACATGGCTCTGGTGCCGAAACTGCGGGAATTAGGTTACGACATTCAATATATCGGATCCAACCGGGGCATTGAGCGCAGATTGATCCGGGATCTTCATATTCCCTATCATGGGATTTCTTCCGGCAAACTGCGACGCTATTTTGACATGAAGAATTTTACGGATCCTTTTCGGGTTGCAAAAGGCTACATCGAAGCCTCCCGCCTGATCAGGAAGCTGAAACCGGATATCGTCTTCTCCAAAGGCGGTTTTGTCACGGTTCCCGTTGTTCTTGCCGCCAGGCGCCGGGGTGTTCCGGTGATCATCCATGAGTCGGACATCACGCCCGGTCTTGCCAATAAACTGTCCATTCCTTCTGCAACCAAAGTTTGCTGTAATTTCCCGGAGACCATGAAACATCTTCCGGAAGACAAAGCTGTTTTATCCGGGTCACCGATCCGGCAGGAGCTCTTTGAAGGCAGCAGGCAGGAAGGTCTTAATATATGCGGTTTTACGGATGATAAGCCTGTGCTTATGGTCATGGGCGGAAGTCTGGGATCTGTAGCGGTCAACCAGGCAATCCGGGAGAATCTTGACGCTCTCCTGGAGCAGTTTCAGATTGTCCATCTTTGCGGAAAAGGCAATTATGACGAGTCTCTGCGACTGAAGGCAGGATATACACAGCTGGAATATGCACGGAAGGAACTGCCTCATCTTTTTGCGGCAGCTGATCTGGTGATCTCCCGTGCCGGAGCGAATGCCATATTTGAATTGCTGGCTTTAAAGAAACCCAATATTCTGATTCCTCTCCCGGCAGCTCAGAGCCGCGGGGACCAGATTCTGAATGCTTCTTCCTTTGAGGCTTCCGGTTACAGTTATGTACTCCAGGAAGAGGAGCTGACATCTGACACTCTCCTGAATGCCGTGCGCTTTGTTTACGAAGAGAGGGAAGAATACCGCCAGACCATGGAAGACAGCAGACTCAATGACTCCATTCAGATCATCATTGACCTGATCCGGGAACTGACAGAATCACCTTCATAGAAATCTTATACAGATCTCTTTTATAGAAACCTTTTAAAAGATATAAGCTGTACAGGCAGATATTTATCCCCACAGTCTGTCAGCATTGCACATTCTCCTGCAGAGATCCGGCAGTGTTGACAGACCGTGGGGATTATTTTTACATTATACGTATTCCATATCGATCCGGATTCCGTCAGCCTCAGCGTAAACCGTAGCTTTACTCCCTGTTACCAGAGGCATCATGGGCGGAAGATGTCCGATATCCAGATCCATGATTACCGGCAGGTCCAGATCACCCAGAATCTCTGTCACCGCCCGATACTGGTCCAGCCCCATCAGTTCTTCCCCGTAATGATATGGGCGGCCGACCAGGAAACCCTTTGCCTCATCGAACCATCCGGCTTCTCTCAGGCTCCACAGGGCTCTCCTGATATCCAGCACTGTCAGATCACAGGACTCAAGAAACCAGATGACCCCATCCTTTTTATATCTCCTGTTAAATTCCCGGACATGATCATACCGGGTTCCCCGCAGATTTGACAGAATATCAAGACAGCCTCCCAGCAGCCTCCCGGAAAATGTCACAGGCGGATCCGGCAGACAGCGGCACTCAAAAGGCTCTGTAATATTGAAGGGACAGATCGGATTTTCCTCGGTCTTGAGACTTTCCAGTTCCCAGCCGTCGTAATTGCTCACTGTTCTGACTTCCCCCTTTAATACGGCAAAGGCATCTTCCAGAGCAGGATGAAGCGTCTCCATGCCAAAGGTCGGGGCGCAGGGGCCATAGATAGATGCCGTATCGGCAATCGTCGCCAGGAGAAATGTCAGGTTTGCATTGTCCGAGTATCCCATAAACCATTTCGGCGGGGCACTTTTTATTTGTTCAAAATCAATATGGGGAAGAATCTCACACATGAGCTCTCCTCCCCCGCAGGAGATGAGGACATCATTATCCTCCGAACAATAATAATCCATAAATTCCTCAGCACAAGCCTCCGGTGTGTTGCTGATCCCCATTCCCTTTCCTTCATAAATATTCGGGCCTTCACACACATGGTATCCCCAATCTCTGAAGCGGCGTATTGCCTCTTCTAACCCTGTTTTGTAGGGCTCAATATTACAG
>CACXGS010000057.1 GCA_902767195.1 uncultured Lachnospiraceae bacterium
CCCGGTCTTCCAGTCATATACATCTCCAAGGGCATTCAGGCCGACAACGGCACCGACTTTGAGGTCTCCGAGCTGCACTGCGTAGCTCCCGACTCCCGTCTTCATACAGGTCTCCATCCCTGCTGCCTTTCCGACCGTAGCCCCGCATCCCACACCGTAATTGCCATCCCGATAGTTGGGTTCATCCAGGGCAAGTCTTGCTGCTTCGTATCCCATCTCCGGGTCCGGGCGCACAAAAACATCCCCCACTGTAAGATCAAAAATATCCGACTGGGCAACCAGAGGAACTTTTGTGACCTGAACATCGTAGCCGATCCCCCGCTCTTCCAGACATTTCATAACACCATTGGCCGTGCCGAGACCGAAAGCGCTTCCCCCGGCAAGGACAACCCCGTGGATCATCTGGATAGCCATAAGAGGATTCAGCAGCTGGCTCTCCCGGGAGGCAGGTCCTCCGCCCCGCACATCCAGGCCGGCTTTCATGCCTTCCTTGCACACGAACACGGTACAGCCTGTTCCCGCTTCCTTATTCTCCACCTGACCTATACGAATCGAATCAATCTCCGTAATCGGTATCTCTCTCATAAATATATCTCCTTCCCCGTCAAAAAAGTTTATACGATTGGCTTTTATCTATATCATTCGGTCATCAAAGTGTTCAATGGCTCTGATTGCGGCTCCTACTGCAAAGATATGTTCTTTGCAGCGGCAGGAAGATATGTAATCAATGTCCCTGGAGAAAAGATCCATGGATTCCATTCTCTCGGAAAGATCCCCGATCCAGGGCTCCATACGGGCTCCCACATCGCCTCCGAGAATGATATCCATATCAAGGACCATCCGCATATTGGTGCAGAGTATGGCCAGGTCATCCAGGTAGGTATTCCATATGTCCTCTGTCACAGAGTCACCCTGATCCAGTTTGCTGAAGAAGTCATCCAGATTCTCTTCGGAACCATTTTCATTCTCCCGGAGCAGGACTCCTGTATTCAGATAGGCATCGGAACAGCCTTTTTTCCCGCAGTAGCAGACCCGGCCCCGGGGATAGAGGATGACATGTCCGACTTCCCCGGCATTCCAGTTGTTTCCGCCATGCAGCTTCCGGTTGATCATCAGGGCACCGCCCACGGATTCATTCAGAGAAATGTAGAGGTAGGAATCCCTGTCATAGTTCCGCTCAGCGTAGCAGGCACAGTTGGCGTCGTTCTCCACGATCAGGGGATAGGGGATACATTTATAAAAACGATCCAGACTGACATTCTTCAGATCAAAAACATGGGAGTGAAGGATCATGTCATTCTCCCGGTCGATGATTCCCGGAAATGAAATCCCCGCTCCCAGAATCCGACTTTCCTCAATATCTGTTTTCCCGATGAACCCGGACAGCTGCGCTCCCAGCGTCCGGTACCAGGAAGGCCGGTCTTTAAATGGGTGGCTGATCCGCTCATATTGAATGACATCCCCTGCCAGATTGGTCAGAGCGAAGCGGACATGCCTTCTGGTAATCTGAATGCCCAGGCCATACCAGCCATCGGTCTGCAGGCCGAACAGCTTGGCCTTTCTTCCGCCGGTGGAAGCATTCTCTCCCGTCTCCACCAGAATCCCCTCCGACAGGAGCTTCTCAATATTACCCAGAGCCGTCGGCATACTGAGACCCAGTTCCCCGGCAATCTCCTGTCTGGTCATGGGCGCGGAATGCCGCAGCAGCCGTATGATCCGCATAAGATTCTGTTGGTTCGCTGCTTTCTTCTTCATAATTTTTCTCCTGTTTTATTTATCTATTAATTAAAGATTTATCCTATGATCTATTATATGTTACGAAAATAAAAAGGTCAATCTTTCGTGATATATCGCGAAAGATTGACCACAGGCTGCATCAAAGCATAATAGCATTACATGGCAAGATAATCTGTCAGGCTCCACTCTGCTTTCTTCAGGACAGCTTTCTTCTGGATCTCCTTGAGCTTTTTCATAATGGGACTTCCACCCCGTCCGAAATAATCATGAAGCTCTGTATAATTGGCAAAGAGCTCATCATAAATCTCCGAATGACGGGGGTTGGGAATGTATTCGATATCCGTGAGGTTTGCCATCACGCCGGTGGCATCCCCAATCTGATCATAACCGCCCCGTTCCGATCCGGCTGCCAGAGAAGCAAGCACAGCAGACCCGAGAGCACCGGAATTCCTTGATGCGGCGATGCGGATGGGTCGCTTGGTAATGTCAGCGAAAATCTGCATGGCAAGAGCATTCTTCTGAGAGATACCGCCGGTGGCATAGATCTTCTCAACAGGCACTCCGGACTCTTCAAAGGTGTCGATGATCTTTCTGGTGCCATAGGCTGTCGCTTCGATCAGAGCACGGTAGACTTCCTCAGGACGGGTCGTCAGGTTCATTCCCATAATCAGTCCGGTCAGATTACTGTCATTGAGGACAGAGCGGTTGCCATTCCACCAGTCGAGAGCAAGGAGGCCACTCTCCCCCGGTACCAGATTGGCACATTTCTCTGTCAGGTATTGATGGATGTCCATATTCTTGGCTTTGGCCACCTGGCTGTATTCCTCCGGAACACAATGGTTGACAAACCATGCATAGTGATCACCAAATCCGCTCTGGCCACATTCGTATCCATAGAATCCCGGGAGGACGGAATCCTTTGC
>CACXGS010000058.1 GCA_902767195.1 uncultured Lachnospiraceae bacterium
CACATTTTGCATTTATGGAAAAAGCCCTCAATCGGGGCAAGCATCTCCTGGTGGAGAAGTCCATCACTTTAAACAGCGGGGAGTTAAATGAAATGATTGCCCTGGCGGGAGAGAAAGGCCTGGTTCTGGCGGAAGCCATGACCATCTGGCATATGCCCCTTTACAAGAAGCTGTGGAAGATGGTGGGCAGCGGGGACCTGGGAAAGGTCCAGCTGATTACTATGAACTTCGGCAGTTTCAAGGAATACGATATGACCAATCGTTTCTTTAATATGAATCTGGCGGGCGGGGCTATGCTGGATATTGGTGTCTACGCCCTGTCTGTGGTGAGGAGTTTCATGGATGAGAAACCGGATGAGATTGTCAGTCAGTGGAAACCTTCTCCCACCGGTTCCGACGAACAGGCCACCATTCTTCTGAAGAATTCTCAGGGGCAGATGGCCACGGTGGCCCTCTCCATGCATTCCAAACAGCCCAAGAGAGCCATGATCAGCCTGGAAAAGGGCTATATCGAGATTATGGAATACCCCAGGGCATGCAAGGCGACCATTGTGGATGCGGAAACGGGTCATGTCACCAGCCTGGAATCCGGCGAGACCGCCAAAGCCCTGTACTATGAGATGACGGATATGGAAGAAGCTGTGAACTCCGGCGATGCGGGTCTGATGAAGCTTGATTATACCAGAGACGTCATGGATATTATGACCGGGATCCGGTATGAGTGGGGTATGAAGTACCCGGAAGAGATATAAGAAAGTGACCAGAACCGGAAGAAAGGAAGAGCGAGATGAGTATATATCTTGGGAATGCATTTTCATTACAGATGCTGGACCCGGACATTTCAAATACCATTCAGGTGGATCCGGTAGACCTTAATGAGGTTGCAAAGGCAGATTTCATCTCAGTGGTGGGACATGCAGATACAGCCATTATTCTATCCAGGATTCTGGGAAGAAAAGTTGTGATGAACAGGGCATCCAACCGACTGACCAAAGAGGATGTCTATTATGTGGCCCAGGTGGTTGGAGGCAGACTTCCGGAGGGAACGACCGTGCTGCCGGAGGGAAAGAAGATGCGGTTTTTTAAAGTGACTTTGATATAGAAGGGGGGCTGTTTCTTGGATGCTGAATTGATGAATCAGGAAGTCCTTTGTCTTTTTGATATTCGACAGATACAGAGCTTTCTTTTTCGCGTCAATAATAATGACGCGGTACAAGGGGCTGACGCAATCGTGAAACATGTTCTGACGGATGCCCTCAACTGGGCGGTGGAACGGATTGATCCTCCCCTGACAGCGGATCAGTATGACCTGAATTGCGAGATTATGGAAGGCAGGATTCCATGGTTTTTGGATGATCATATCCAGATCCAGATCATTGACTCGGTGGCCGGCAATGCCATGGTTCTGTTTCGGACGGGAGCCCTCTGCCAGAAGGTGATCCACAAAGTATCAAGATACCTTCTGGAGAAATGTTACTGCCTGGATGTGGCTACCGCTGCGGTTCGGAAGACGGAGAGTCTGGCAGATGACCTGACTGCCATTTACGGAAAGATGGATATTATTAAGACAGATTATCCCAGTTCCCATCCTCTGATGTCTCTTCCTGTGACACAGGTGGAAAAAAATACGGGGGAACCGGCTGTCGAGATGCTGCCGGAGAGCGGGGCTGTATCTAAGATGAGCCTGATTAAAAGCGGAGCTTCCCGTGGCACGTCCCATTTCACGGATATTGTCCCATGCATCGGACCGGGGGGTAAGATGTATCGGGCCATTATGCATCTGGACGGCAATAATATGGGTATGCTTATCGGAAAACTTCTCCAGCGGGCTGAGACCTATGAAGACAGCATTCATATGAGGAGACAGATGGATTACAATATTGATAACGGATTTGCTTCCCTGATTACCAGAACCATGGAATGGGTCCGGAAAAACTGTTTTGACAGTCCTGTCTCCGAAGAGGAGTTCTCCCGTTATATTTATATCGTGGGCCAGGGTGGAGATGATCTGAACATCATAGCATCGCCCAAACTGATCATTCCCTTTGTGGAACATTTTATTGAAATACTGCCGGAGTTCTATATCTGGAAAGATGATACGGTAAAAACTCAGATGACCGTGTGTGCGGGCATTGCTTTCGTCGGTGTTGATACCCCTTACCTTGTAGGCCACCGAATTGCAGAGGAATGCTGTGACATTGCCAAGCAGACTGCCAAATACGAGGAGAATCTGATTGACGGTATGGCCGGCAACTGGATTGACTTTGATTTTGTCCTGAATGACAATCAGCAGAGTCTGGAGTGGAAACGGGATCATGATGAAGTGACAGCGGAAGGAATCCGGCTGACTGTCCGTCCCTATTCCTTTGACGATCAACAGAAAGACAGCCCCAGGTATTATCACATTTTCAGGGACCGGGTCGGGAAGCTTGAGGGACTGAATCTTTCGAAGAATATGATGGATTTCCTGGATGATTCCTACCACATGGGCCGGATAGAATATGAGGGCCTCATTTCTATGCTGACAAAGGAGGGATACCCTCTGATGGAAAGCCTGGGTGAGCCTCTTGTGCGCATGGACAGGAATCACTACGCAGCCTGGTATGATATGCTGCTCTTAAGACATTTTATCGGAAAAATCCATCATTCGACAGAGGGGGTGGAATAGTTATGGCTGTGATCATCTTAGAGCTGCTGGGAGATGTCTGTCTTGACTATTATAGTCAATCGGGAGAACACCTGAGATATGATGTTCCGACGGATCCCCTCGGTCTGCCATATATTCCAATGTATTCCGCTCTGGAGAAACAGGGAATTTCATTGGATGGAATTCAGATTGGTCTGGGGCGTCTGATGAATTATGACGGTCTGATCTGTGGTGTGAGGGAATTGCTCAATTGTGAGGAGTTTTCCCCCAGGCTCGTCCTGGACAACTATACCAAGATCTACCAGTTGAAAGATGACAGGGGAAGATTTGTCTGCAGAGTTCTCAAAAGGGGGCTTGTTTTCGAAGCAGAAGTCTGCGGTGATGATGAAAGGCTCGGGGAGTTCTCCGGGGCTTTGGAGGACATTGACAGAATCGGTTTTACCAATTACATGATTTCCGGAAAAGTGAAAATGACCCTGCTCCGGTCCAGGCCCGGCACGGCCAGTACAAGACGGGCCGGTCATCAGCTCCCGCCACTGGTTAAGGACAAAGAGTACTATCGCCTGGATTATGTGATTGAAACGTCATCGCCTCTTTGCATTTTCTCTCCCTTTGAGATCAAAGACAAATGTAAATCTTACATTCCCGGTGAGGTGCTTCTCGATTTCATCCGGGAGCATATTGATTCATATTATGACGGGGAATTTGAAACAGGAAGGCTGCGTGTCTCCAATGCATATCCTGAGATGGAAGGGACCCGGAGTCTCCCGGCACCGGACGCCATGACTCTGCAGAAACTGAATAAAAAAGTTCTGCACAACCGTCTGGCTCCGTCACCGGGCGAGGCGGCTGCCGTCCAGACAGTCCGTATCGACGGACAGTTTGTCGCGCGATTTGCGGAGAGGACGATAGAAAGATGCGAGCCTCAGCTGGTTCGTATCCATCCGGTTCTGGCGGAAGATGACCTGTCCGGCAGACAGTCCGTACGCAATGCCATTGGGGAAGGACAGAGATTCTCCGGTTTTATGACAGGATCCGATGAGCAGATCAGGGCTTTGTACAGGCTGTTTGGAGACCATCCCCGCTTTTCACTCGGCAATTATGTGGAAGAAGGCTACGGGGAAGTGTTTTTTAAGATCCGGAGAATACAGGAAGGCATGGATTATCCGGAACAGCTCTTCCGGACTTTTGACCTCTACTGTCTGGCGCCCATGCTTCTCTACGATGATAAAGGGATGTACCGGTATGATGCGGAGGCACTGAAATCCGTGGTCGAGGAGAAACTCGGCTGTCAGGGGCGTTTGAAAGTGATTCGCAGTTTTATGAATTCTGCGGTCTGCCACAGACTCGACAGGAGACTGAACGAAGATACCTCCCAGGTTCTGGCGGTTGCTATGGGATCCGCTGTCCGTTTTGGAACCATCGATGACCTGCCCGTCAATGTTGCGCCTATTCGCCACACATTTTTGGGAAGCGGGAAACGGCGCGGCTACGGGGAAATTTTGATAGAGCCGCCTCATGATGTGTTCTTCCGGGCCTGCAGGAAGGTGACACTTCCTCTGTATCAACTGATCGTTCTGACCAATGCCCGGGATCTTCAGGAAGCGATGCTGATTATCCGTCATATGCTTAAGGCCATCCTCAAGCTTCGGGTTTCCATGCTGGCCCTGTCAGACAGGAGTCAGGATGCAGCCAGTGTGGAGGAAGCCATGGGAGTGCTCCATCTGATGAGAGACCTGTACTGTCGGGAGATCAGCGATGACGAGCTCATGGAAATGTACCGGGAGGTGGCAGCAAATGAGATATAAAGACATTAAAAAATCGGATCACTATGCCAGCATTCCTCAGGAAGGATACATGATGGCTGTATTTGATGATCTTATATTGTTTCAGCCCTATCAGAAGACAGCCGACGGATTGACATTTTCCAATATGGAGAATGTGTCAGACAGGAATCTTCTGCGGATCCACTGCTTTGACCGGGACACCGAGTACCGGAGAATGGAATTGGACGACGGGGACCGGATTATTGAAGCCGTGCTGAGCGCCGAAGAGGAGACTGCCATGGACCCGGACCTCATTTATGAAGATGAGATGCTCCTTCGGGAGGAGTTTATCGAGGGTGCCGGCGGGCTGCGTGCACTGAAAGTGATCAACCGTTTTCGGTATACATATTTTGATACCATGACACTGGATAATTACCGGCTGAGTTATCAGGAATGATAAAAATGTTAAATGATTTCCGGGGAAATGAGGTCCGATCATGAAAAGAGTAGTATGCATTGTTATCCTGTGTTTTGTGATAGGAGCTGTCTTTGTCAGCGGATGCGAGCGAGAGACGGTTTCGGCGGATCCGACCTCACAGGCAGGGCCTTCGACGGATGTCACGAATGATGAGGGAGCCACGGAAGATGTGGCGGCCGTATTGCCCGAAGAGGACTATGAAATGGATGCCAGAGTCCTGTTTTTGTATCCCGGTGACAGGGTG
>CACXGS010000059.1 GCA_902767195.1 uncultured Lachnospiraceae bacterium
AGTATCACTCCGATATAATCAACTTCAAATCCCTGAGCTGAGAATATACACCCCACCTGGTTAATCCCCATCGGATGTGACGCCCATAAATCAGCACTTGGAGCGTACCTTTCGCTGAATGGCGGTCTTGCCTTCACATTATTGGTTTCCCATGGCATCTCCCAATCACCTATCTTGACATCTTTATAAAGGTCTCCGTCCGATTGAAGTTTATCCGACCATTTCCAGCAATAACCCGCCACAATCCTCGCAATCTGCTTCGGATTGTCTCCCGGCATGTTCAACGAACGTATTTTATACTCTAACTCACTGGCAGAATCACATACTTCAAACCTGTATTCATCCTTAAAGCTTATATCCCGCTCTTTTACAGTGAGAAAAGTCTCATATAATACAACGTCCAACCAGTCAAGATAATTATCCGATCCGTTACAACGAAATTGCGATACCAATTCCATCGTTTGTATCTCTACTTCAGATACTTTTGATCTGATATGCGAAAGCTGGTATTCTTTTGATACCAGTTCCTGATATTTTTGCAGGCGTTTTTTTAGCCTGTCAAATTTGTTTGTATATTCTTCGATCGTCAATGTCGCCTGCATCTCAGAAAGAACGGATATCTCTTTTTCGGTTTTTAAGCATTTCTTACGATTCCCCTCCAATTCAACCATAAAATCGCTAGTCTCATCTTTTATCCTTTGAGCATAGTTTTCAGCAGCTTCCCGTATAAAAGAAGAATTTCCAATCTCTTCCTTCTTAATCCCCTGATGATCATCAATAAAAAAAACACATACCTTTGAGCAGTACAACAACGACATAACCTGTGTTAAGTATGTCCCCACATTACCTCTGTCCGTCATAAAGTTTGATGATTTTCGTATACGATGCGCCTCATCGATCAGAAGGACATCCACTTCCCCCTCATTAAAATTCGCCGGTCTAAAATCATATATATCACGGATCAGACCATCCGCACTTGTATTTGTTTCAGTAGCAATATCCCTCAGCTTCGTTCTCAATGTATTTCTAAGTGCTTTGGATCTAGTCGTAAATAGTGAATTAAGTTTAGGATACTTCTTTGACAATTCGGCAATTACCTTAAGTGCTATCACAGTTTTCCCGGTGCCAGGCCCGCCTTTAACAATCAATGCCATCTTCTTTGAGGGATCTGTAATAGTCTTTTCGATCATTCCGAATATTATATTGCTGCTTGTCAATTGATCATCCAGTAGTACAAACTCATCTTTATCATTGAATATATTAGCCGCCGCATCAATAAGGTTCTTAGTAGGTCTGACCGTACAGGAAGTAAACTCACGAAAAACCTCTTTTCCTCTCCCTCCGGAAAGAAGCTTGTCGAGCACCTCTGCAAATGCAACGACCTGATCTCCTCCATTCAATGGACACTTCTCTATGACAGGTCTGTATTGTTCTGCATATAAATCATTAGGCTTTCCCTTGTACTTGTAATTGTAACAGTATGCATAACCATTAAGCTGCGAATCCGGAGTATCTGCCGCATCCACATAGTTCAGAATATTCTGCTGATAATTCCAGGCCTGTTGGGAAGGATGCGAAAGCAGTCGATAACTTCCGCCAACAAGTGCCGTAACTTCAAAAACGCCCGTGTCATATATCTGCGTGACGGTATCATTACTCCATTGCTTCATCTCAATATGAACAATATGCTTTTTCCGATCTTTTCCATAACCAAAAAGCATACAATCTATCCTTCCGGACAGAGGACATTTATACTCAAATGCCACTTCGGTATCATCCGGAAGGTGTGATAATGAGATCAGACTCCTGAGTTTTGACGCATTTGCTTCCCAAGATTTCTTTTCAGATACTGCCCCGCCTATTCTGTTGAGTTCAGCGCCTTTGCACATGATATCCATAAACTGATTGGTATCCCAATCGGAAATGAATTGTTTTACAGACGCATTATATGCTACCCGTGCCAAACCTTTTCTCCATATTAAAACAATGGTTACGCCGTTCTATTCCAGATTTCGTATCCTTGCCTCCTGGCGGAGTCATATACCGGCTGCATGTTCTTCTGCAGGATTCCATAGAATTCTTCCCGGGAATTACCCTTTCGATATAACTCCTGGCCAGCCCAGATGGAATGCAGATTATCCCGGAAGCATGCTTCAAACAGCTTATGAATGCCTTCCTTTTCATGTATGTAACCATACAGCAGGAACTGGTTCTCGGCGAACCTCGAAAAGAATGGATCCCATGTGGGCAGACGGTTACTCTTCGCGCTATTCAACGAAGAATCCATCGGCATAAGATTCCACAGTTCATCGTTCATTACAAATGACCACGGAATGAAATGATCAACGTCGTATTGTTTAGGCATCACCGCTTCGCCGGTAAATACGTCCCTCACTTCGCTAAGACCAAGGATACCTTCCCATAGTTTCCGTACATTATTCAGCTTCCGCATCTTCTCATCCATCGGCGCGAGCTTATACACAAGCCCCGGCACCTCCGGATTATTCATCTGCAGCCACTTTACCTTTTCATACTGTATCCAC
>CACXGS010000060.1 GCA_902767195.1 uncultured Lachnospiraceae bacterium
GTGCACCCGGAAGAGGGAGGCTTTCTTCATCCGCCCGAAAGCGGTGAGGGCCAGAGTCCCCTCCATCCGCTGATCTACCGGAAGATCCAGCGTCAATCCGATCACGGACTTTCGCGACACACCCAGCAGGATCGGTTTATCCCATCTCTCCATTATGTCAAGATGTCTGATAATCTCCATGTTGTGGCCATAGTCTTTTCCAAAACCGACACCGGGATCCAGAAGGATCTTATCTTCAGCAATCCCCGCTTTCCGGGCGATTCGGAGAGACTCCTCCACGTCCTCACAGAAATCGGGAAGGAAATCCTTGTAAAAATGGTTCAGGCGATTGTGCATCAGACAGCATACTGCACCTGTATCAGCCACAGTCCCGGCCATATCCGGGTCCTTCTTCAGACCCCAGATATCATTGATCATACAGGCACCGGCCCTGACAGCTTCCCGGGCCACATCGGCCTTCATGGTATCGATGGAAAGAGGGATATCGAAACGCTTGCTGACCGCTTCGATTACCGGCACCACCCTGTCGATCTCTTCCGCCACAGCTACCGGAGTATACCCGGGCCTGGTGGATTCTCCTCCAACATCGATGATGTCGGCTCCCTGCCGGATCATATCCTCCACATGGAAAAGTGCCGAATCAATCTCTGAAAACCGCCCTCCATCCGAAAAGGAATCCGGCGTCACATTCAGGATTCCCATGATATAGCCTTTGCGGTCAAAATCAAACACATGATTGCCGATCAGCATGACATTTCCTCCATAAATGAAAGAGATCCGCACACAATAAGTACATCCTCCGAAGAGGCAGCTTTTTCAGCTTCACTCAGGGCTTCATTGACATCAGCAAAGACCAGGGCATCCTTTCCGCGGGCCTTTATGGTCTCAGCAAGCACCCGGGCCGGCAGTCCCCGTTCATTGCCCGGTGTAAATACATAAAAGACGGACGCCGTGGGACACAGAATCTCCACGACCTTCTCGTACTCTTTGTCTTTCAATATTCCCATTATATAGATGATTCTCCGGTTTGTAAAATGTTTTTGCACAAATCGGGATAACATGATGGCTCCCCCTTCATTGTGGGCACCATCCCGGTAGGTCAGTGGATGACGGCTGATTATCTCCAGTCTGCCCGGCCACCGGGCCTCTGCCAGACCCTCCCGGACGGTCTCCGGGGGAATGGAAAGAATGCCGGCCGCCTCTATGGCACAGAGGGCATTCTCCACCTGATGGTATCCCGGAAGAAAGATCTCATACTCTTCTTCTCCATAGCAAAACCGCGATCCGTCCTCTCTCTCTTCACAAAGAAACAGACGGTCTTTGCGAACCGGGTAAAAGGGCGCCCCTTTACGCCCGGCCACTTCCCGGATCACCCGGCCGGCTTCCTCATCCTGGCAGGCCATGACCACCGGACAGCCGTCCTTAATGATCCCTGCCTTCTGGCGGGCAATGTCCTGCAGAGTATCTCCCAGAAAACTCATATGATCAAAACTGATGGAAGTAATCAGGCTAAGCGCAGGCCTATCGATCACGTTTGTGGCATCAGCCTCGCCTCCCATCCCGCACTCGATCAGGGCATAATCTACCTGTCTTTCTGAAAAGTACAGATATGCGATGGCTGTCTCTGCCTCAAAAAGAGTAGGACCCGGCTTTCCCTGTTCTTCCATTCGTCCGCAGGCTTCCCATACCCGGTCATAGAGATCCTGCAAAGCTTCCGCCTCGATATCTCTTCCATTAATCTGAAACCGTTCTTCATAGCAGCGTATGGTAGGCGAAAGATAGTGACCGACTAAGAATCCTGCACGCCGGAGAATACTGTCTGTAAAAGCAAGAACAGAGCCTTTTCCGTTGGTACCTGCCACATGGATCACTCTGAGATTCCGCTGGGGATTCCCCAGTTCATCCAGCAGATTCCGAATGGATTCCAGTCCCGGTCTGCTTCCTCTCTTTTTTAAAATGTCAATCATTTCCCTGTAATTCATAAGCCACCTAAAGATAATGGGAAGAGATTACCTGCCGACATGCATCCATCTCTCCCCATATATCATCTGAATATTAATATCTGTGTACAAAATTGGCAAACTTCCTGGCTATGCGGACAGACTTCCGGTTCAGTTCTCCATTCGCCCGATCCAGTTCCGCACGAAGCTTCCTGTTCTCCCTCTTCAGCTCATCTCTCTCATCCATGACCTGTTTCTTTTCATCTCTTAAATCTCTTCTCTCTTCTTTTAAAGAGGCATTGATCATTCTCAGACGAGCCTTCTTGGTCTCGATAAAATCAAAATAATACTCTTTCGATGACAGAGCAAAATCTGCAGACCGATCCAGCAGACTTTCCCGGTCAAGGAATGTTGCCGGCGGTACAGCTCCCGTTTCCGATCCGTCGCTGGGCTTCTCAAACAGCCAGCTGTCATCTGCCTTGTCATGATCCTGATAACGGTGACTGATGCCGTTTTCATTCAGGAAATCAATATAGTGATTAAAATTCCTCTCATGGCAGGCATGCATAGGTACGTCGTCATAGCCGGAAACAATATCTTCAAGACTGGTGTCCGGCCCGATCTCATCCGCATTGACACAATACAGGTGATGATATTCTGTCAGCTCTCTCATCCGTGCGTCCGACGGGATAAAGATGGCAGGACAACCGCCCAGCATTGCAGAAACATTACCGTGGAGTCTGCCGCCGATGCTGAGATCGAAATCTTTAAAATAGCGGATCCAGTCCTCTGCCTGAACAAAATAGCGCACCCTGTCTTCCTGGAACAGATCATGATCCAGGGAGTTGGGATAATAGGAAGGCGCCTTAGGCAGACCCTTATATCCGAGGAAAACCGTCTTCAGCTCACGGATCAGCTGTCCGGTATAGACACTGTTGGGATACTGTCTCAGCACATTATTATAAAGAATGGAACCCACTGATCTCTTCATGGTGGTCCCGTAATTCACATTAATCAGGCTGTCTTTGTTTACTACGGGTTTGCGAATCTTCAGGTCTTTTCCAAAAGTATACATGGAAGGACAGCCGATCACCGTATAGTCGATCTCCTCCCGGAAACCCAGACGCTGCAGATACTTCCCTGTCAGTTCGCCGCGGATACCGATCTTGGAAGAATGCTCAAGAACCGCTTTTACGAATTCTTTTACATAGGGATCCCTGCTCCATTGTTCCGTAAAATCCGGCTCAATAGAAGCACGCATACCGACACCAATCACATAGAAGGGAATCTTTAATTCCCGGATAAAGGCGGCATATCGTTTGAGGAACAGATTAAAAGAATCCCGGAAAGCATCCGCCATGGGGCAGATATATGCATCATAAGTATTATTAATATAGTCGACATCTTCCGGTGTGTAGAGCTCCCTGTTGATCTTATAATCATCCATATGAATCTCTACATCATCCCGGCTCAGTGTTCGTAATACGGCGTGAAGGTAAATCAGATTCCCGACATTTCCTCCAATATCATTGCAGGCTAAGATTTGATCGATGGGTTTTCTACCCAGCAGCAATTTCGGGCCTCTCATTAAGTATTTCTTCATATATAAACCTCTGTCAGTCAATTATAGTAATTATGTTCACCTAAATTATGTTCACTTATTTTCCACAAAACTCTGACCATTATACATTTGATTCTGCTGATTGTCAATGTTTCACAGATGGTCTGTCAATCCATGTGTAACATAATTCCCTTCCACATTATCCTGCCATTATCACACTTCGAAGATCAGGTCTCCATAACTTGGGAAAGGCCAGGCCGATTTGGCTACCAGCATCTCCAGCCGGTCCGCCGGAAGCCTGAGATCCTTCATGGCCTCACATACCACGTCATGGTAGTAATGAGCCTGATCTTCTCCCTCTTCCATCTCTTCCGCGCGGCTGGTCACCTGCTCTAAAAGGTCAATTGCATCGTAGGTTGCTTTAAGATTCTCTGAAATCTCCTTCAGGAGGCGGGACTGTACCGATGTGTCCAGATCGGCACTCACTCTTTTAATGGATTCCACAGCCTGGGCAAGCCCGGTCTGATACTGAATCACCGACGGTACAATCTGTTTCTTGGCCATGTCAATCATGGTGAGAGCTTCGATATGTACGGTCTTGGCATAAGACTCATACATGACTTCGGCACGGGACTCCAATTCCGTTCTGGTAAATACACCATGCTTTTCAAAGAGTTCCACGGACTGGTCTTTCGTCAGTTCTCCGATGGCGTCCGCCATGCAGCTAATGTTGGGGAGCCCCCGCCTGGCTGCTTTCCTGAGCCATGCATCGGAATATCCGTCTCCGTTAAAAATAATACGGCGATGGGCGGTGATTGTATTCTTGATCATATTGTGGACTGCCATATCGAAATCGTCAACAGATTCCAAACGGTCTGCCATATCTGAAAGGGCATCTGCCACAATTGTATTGATCACCGTATTGGGATCGGCTATAGACTGGGTTGACCCCACCATACGGAATTCAAACTTGTTGCCAGTAAAGGCAAAGGGTGAGGTGCGGTTTCGGTCTGTGGCATCCATCTTAAAATGAGGAAGGGCATTTACGCCGGATTCATATTCCTCTCCTTCCAGGGAGCTGGTGGCTTCTCCGGAATCCACAAACTGATCAATCACATCCTGCAGCTGCTCTCCCAGGAATAAAGAGATAATCGCCGGAGGTGCCTCATTGGCACCAAGACGGTAATCATTGCCCGGGGTGGAAGCAGACAGACGAAGCAGGGGGGCATAGTCGTCCACAGCCCTGATGACAGCGGCCAGCAGGAAAAGAAAGAGCATGTTTTCGTGGGGATTCTTCCCCGGATCCATGAGATTCTCACCCTTATCGGTAGTGATAGACCAGTTGTTATGTTTGCCGGATCCGTTAATGCCGGCAAAAGGCTTCTCGTGAAGAAGACACTTTAAGCCTTGCTGCTCGGCCACTCTCTGAGCAGTCTCCATGACCAGCTGGTTGTGGTCCGTCGCTATATTATTCTGGGAATAGATGGGTGCCAGCTCATGCTGGGCCGGTGCCACCTCATTGTGCTGGGTCTTGGCAGGAATACCAAGCTTCCATAACTCCCGGTTGAATTCCGTCATAAAAGCAAGGATCCTCTCCGGAATTACACCGAAATAATGGTCATCCATCTCCTGGCCTTTGGGAGGCATGGCCCCGAAAAGAGTCCTTCCGGTGAAGATCAGGTCTTTTCTTTTCAGAAACTTGGACTTATCCACCAGGAAGTATTCCTGTTCCGCTCCCACAGAAGTCTCCACATGCTCCACATCATCTCTTCCAAAGAGTTTCAGGACACGGAGCACCTGACGCTCCAGAGCCTGCATGGACCGAAGCAGGGGTGTCTTCTTATCAAGAGCTTCTCCTTTGTAGGAGCAAAATGCCGTGGGAATACATAAGATGGACGCCTTGGGCGTCTCCTTGATAAATGCCGGTGACGTACAGTCCCAGGCGGTGTAACCCCGGGCTTCAAAGGTAGCCCGAAGTCCTCCGGA
>CACXGS010000061.1 GCA_902767195.1 uncultured Lachnospiraceae bacterium
AGGTGTTCCGTATATTGTCCCGGTGGGACGAAAGGGAGGAAGCAACATTGCAGCAACCATCTGCAATGCCATGTTATACCAGTTATGAAGAAAGAATTAAGAGTCGGCTATTCCACCGGCTCCTGTATGACCGGAGGAGCGGCAGCATCCGCCATATGGCAGCTGACCGGGACATGTCCTGATGTAATCAGGGTGGAGACTCCCATCGGAAAGACGCTCTATCTTGATGTGATTCCCAAATCCTTCGGGACCTGTGCCATCGTGAAAGACGGCGGTGATGACCCGGATGTCACGACAGGCAGTGAGATCATCACCAGGACAGAGATTCTGGATGAAGATGGAGAGATTCGTTTCATTGGCGGTGAAGGTGTAGGGACGATCACCATGGAAGGCCTGAAATACCCGCCGGGAGAACCGGCCATCAACCCGGTTCCCCGCCAGATGACCGAAAAAGCATTGCGGGAGATTATCGGGGACAGAGCGGCTGTGGTGACAGTTACCGTACCCGGTGGAGCCGAAATTGCAAAAAAGACCTTTAATCCAAGACTGGGTATCGTGAATGGTATTTCGATTCTGGGGACGACGGGCATTGTCCGGCCCATGAGTGAGGAAGCCATGAAGGATTCCCTGGTAGCTGAGCTTACCATGTATGCCAACCAGGGACATAAAGGCATTCTCTTTGTTCTGGGTGGAACCGGAGAGAATGCCCTGACGGATCATTTTGGGAAGTTTTGCTGTATCCTTCAGGTCAGCAATTACATCGGCTACATGATTGAGCAGGCGGTGGATCTGGGCTTTGAGAGGATTCTCATCGGCGGATTCGTTGGAAAACTTGTCAAAGTGGCTTCCGGAACCATGAACACACATAGTCATGTGGCTGACGGCAGAATTGAGACCATATGTACCCATGCGGCCCTCCACGGGGCTTCGGTGGAAGTGATCCGGCGTATCTATCAGTGCCTGACGACAAAGGCAGCCATGAAGATTGTGGAGGAGGAAGGCTTGAACGGCATCTGGAAGGACATGGCTGAAAAGGCGTCGGAATACTGTGAGAAGACAGCTCACGGGATGGCACAAGTCGGTATGATCTTCCTGGATTCCTCCAATGAGATACTGGCACAGAGCAGCAATGCCGGTTCTATACTGAATAAAATACTGATTGATCCGGGAGGGAAAGAATGAGTCGATTAACCATTGCCGGAATCGGACCGGGGAATCCCGGATACATGATTCCGGAGATTATCCGTCGAATGAAAAGTGCCCACACGGTGATTGCGGCGAAGAGAACATTGCCTATGCTAAGAGAGCAATGCGGACAGACGGAGACAGATTTTGTTCCCATGGGGAAAATTAAAGAAACATTTGACAGGATCGATGACCTTCTTAGAGAGGAGTGCGATGTGGTGCTGGCAGTAAGCGGAGACCCGCTTATGTACAGCCTTTATAAAACCATTCAAAATAATCCGGCCTGCCGGCATTGGAAGATGGAAGTCCTGCCGGGGATCGGTTCTCTGCAGATGCTGGGGGCAGCCTTTGGCCTGACCATGGAGGATGCGGCCGTGATCAGTGTGCACGGACGGGCAAAAAGTCCCGGCTCCATTGCTCTTGCAGTTACGGAATCTCCCAAGATTTTTTTTCTCTTCTTCAAAGAGCAGGGACCGGCCTGGCTCAGCCGGATCATGCTGGATTACAGACTGACGGATGTGACGGTTTATGCCGGAGCCAATCTGTCCTATGAAGATCAGATGCTGCTTTCCGGAAAGCCGGAGGAGATTGCGGAAATGGAATTCCCCTCTCTTTGTGTCGCAGCCATCTGCAACCCGGCGCCCCGATCGGTTACGAGACCCTGTATGCTGGCAGATGAGGATTTTGAAAGGGGGAAGACCCCTATGACCAAGGAGGAGATCCGGGCTTTGATTCTCTTTGCCATGAGAGTGGAAGCCGACGATATCATCTGGGACATCGGCGCGGGAACCGGATCGGTATCCATAGAGTGTGCCAGACAGGCACCCTACGGTCAGGTTCACAGCGTGGAGCGCAATGAGGCAGCGGTGGCGCTGATTAATAAAAACAAAGAAAAGTTTGAAACAGAACACCTTACCGTGTATCACGGAACTGCTTTGGAGTGCCTTCCTAAGCTGCCGGTTCCTACAAAGGTCTTTATCGGAGGCTCAACCGGGGAAATGCGGGATATTCTGGAAGCGATCTCCCGTTTTCCCGATCCGGTCCGGGTTGTCATCTCGGCGGTTACTTTGGAGACTATAGCGGAAGTGAATGAAAATCTGGCAATCTATGACCCTGATTACCGGGTGATCCAGGCTACTGTGGGAAGAGGAAAGAAAATCGGGAGATATCATGTAGTTGATACCAATAATCCCGTCATGATATTTACGGCTACCATCGGAAAGACGGAGGAAAAAAGATGAGCAAAAAAGCGCTGTTGATAGTCAGCTTCGGAACATCATATCCACAGGCCATGGAGGCCATCGACAACATAGAGAAAACATGCAGCAGAGAGTTTCCGGAATATGATCTTGTCCGCGCTTTTACTTCAGGGATGATCATTAAAAAGCTCCGGAAGCAGGGTGAGATCATTGAAAGTCCAACCGAGGTGATGGAGCGCCTTGCCGCAGAAGGCTGCCAGGAAGTCCTCTGTCAGCCTACACATATCATCAGTGGTATCGAGTATCATAAGCTGGTCGACATTTTAAAGAAATACACAGACAGAATCCCCCTCATAAGGATGGGTGATCCCCTTTTGACGACAGAGAAGGATTATCTGGAGACGGCAGATATCATCATGACGGAACTGCCCCGCCAGCTGAAACTGGACGAGGCACTGATCCTCATGGGACACGGAACGGTTCATGAAGCCGACAATATTTACACCAAATTCGAGCATGTGCTCAGAGATGTGGGTTATGCCACGGTCTTTGTAGGAACGGTAGAAGGATTCCTTAATGTGGATTATCTGATCCGAAGGCTCAAGAGGCGTACTTTCCGGAAAATATATGCCATGCCCCTGATGGTGGTGGCCGGAGACCATGCCAGGAATGATCTGGCGGGAGAGGACCAGGATACCTGGAATTCAAAACTGAGAGCAGCCGGATATGATACGGAACTTATTGTAAAAGGGCTGGGAGAGATCGATGCCATTGCCCGGATCTACGTAGAACATGCCCGCAAAGCAGAGAAGATAACATCAGAAAGCTGAACTTGTCACAGAAGTATGACAGATATACCGGTGGGAAGTTTCAGATATAGTAAAGAAGAAAAAAGTAAGAAATGAATGAAGCGGCCTGAATGCCGCACAGGAGGATGAATAATGAGAGGTAAATTATATGGAATCGGCGTTGGCCCCGGAGATCCGGAATACATGACACTGAAGGCGGTACGCCTGATTCAGGAAGCCGATGTTGTGGCAGTGCCGGTAAAGGATGAAACAGAGGCGAGCGTTGCGCTGGATATTGCCAGAGGAGCTACGGAGATTCCTGAGGAAAAGATAGTAAAGGTTCTCTTTAGAATGGATCCGGATAAGGCAAAAAGAGAAGCCTGCAGAAAAGAAGCCATGGAGAAGATCAAAGCGATTCTCGATGAGGGAAAGACCATTGCCATGCTCGCTCTGGGAGATATCGGAATCTACAGCACCTATTCTTATGTACACCGGATGCTCAGAGAGGACAATTATGATGTTCAGATGATCTCCGGCATTCCTTCATTCTGTGCCGGAGCAAGTAAAGCCAATATCTCCATCGTGGAGGGTAATGATGGCTTCGCAGTGATCCCCTCTCTTAAAGGAATCGATCAGGTAGAGGAAATCATCGATATCTTTGAGAATCTTGTGATCATGAAGGTGGGCGGTCATGTCAAAGAGGTTTATGACCTGCTGGAGGCCAGGGGCCGCCAGGAGAAGGCCATCATCATCAGCAATGTGGGCATGGAAGGCGAGTATGTCGGCCCCATCGATCCGGACAGGGAGTACGGATATTTTACGACAATGGTTATCAAAGGAGAATTATAG
>CACXGS010000062.1 GCA_902767195.1 uncultured Lachnospiraceae bacterium
GATTATATGAAGAAACTGATTATTGCGGAGAAGCCTTCCGTGGCAAAAAACATAGCAGATGCCACCGGTGCCTCCAGAAAAAACGGTTATTTTGAAGGGGCATCCTATGTGATCACCTGGGCCTTCGGCCATCTGCTGCAGCTTTATGATGCAGTGGATTATGATCCTTCCATGAAGACCTGGAAGATGGACAGATTCCCTTTTATACCGGAACATTTTCAATATAAGCTGAAGACAGCCCAGGGAAGCAGGGACAAAGCAGATGCGGGAGTCGTCCGGCAGATGAATATTATCCGGGACCTGATGGAACGCAGCGATGTGGAAGGAATCATCTCAGCGACAGATGATGACCGGGAAGGACAGATCATAGCGGATGAGATTATCAACTATATCGGTCCCTCCAAGCCGGTGGAGAGAATTCTTTTAAATGAGTGGACTTCCGAGGAAGTGAACCGCGGACTCTCTGCCCTGCGCCCCAATGAGGAGATGAAGTCTCTGCAGGATGCCGGGTTCGGCAGACAGATTGCAGACTGGCTGATCGGGATCAACCTGACTTCGGTTGCAACCTTGAAGAATCGCCATCCCGGTGAGAAAAGCAGGCTTTTGAACATAGGCCGGGTCATCATGCCCACGCTCAAGATCATTTATGACCGGGACCAGGAGATCAGGAATTTTAAAGTCACCAGTTACTATAAACTGAAAGGCATCTTTTCCACACAGAATAAAGAAAGCTTTGAGGGCTTCTACGTGAAGGGAAAGAAGGAGAAGTTCGAGACTCCGGAGGAGATTGAGGAACTGACCGCCCTCAGGGATAAGCTGGAAGGGAGACAAGCCCGGATTACGGACAAGTCGGTCAAACAGAAGAAAGAGCCGGCCCCTTCCCTGTTTAATCTGTCGGGGCTGCAGGGACATGTCACCGGCAAATACAAGGGATGGACCTCGGATAAAGTGCTGAAAACAGCACAGCAGCTTTACGAGAAGAAGCTGATTACTTACCCCCGGACTGCCAGTTCGGTTCTTGATGAGAGTCTGATCGACAAGACTGCCAAGGTGCTGGCCATCCATCGGAAAGGACATCCCTATGAGGATAAGATCCGCTTTCACAAGTCCAAGAGAGTTTTTGACAGCAGGAAAGTGGAGAGCCATTCCGCCATTATCCCCACCTATGTCATTCCGGGAGAACTGAGCCAGGGGGAAAAGATTGTATATGATACGATCAGGAACCGTTTTCTTGCCCAGTTTATGCCCTTTGCCGTATCGGAGGATACCGTACTCCGGTTAAAGGTGACAGGGGAACCGGAGATACCGGGAGAGTTTACAGCCAGGGGAAAGATCCAGCTGGAGCCCGGCTGGAAGCTGGTGGAAGGAGTCGATTCCAAGGAGACTCTGCTGCCGGCCGTCGAGAAAGACGATATCGTGGATATCAAAAAGGCGGAACTGACCAAAGTGGACAGGAAACCGCCCAAGCCCCACACAGAGAAGACCTTACTTAAAGTCATGGAGACCTGCGGCAGGAAATACGAAGAGAAAGACGCAGAAGAGATGATGATGGCGATTCTGAGCGGTTTCAGTATCGGCACCCCCGCCACCAGGGCGGAGACCATTAAGAAGCTGAAGACAGCCGGATACATCAAGGCAAAAGGAAAGAGCCTGTCCTGCACGGATCTTGGATGCTATCTGGTGGAACATTTTCCTGCCAGAGAACTCTTCGACCTGGAATACACCGGCCGCCTGGAGAAGACCCTTTCCGATATCGAGAGAAAGAAATTTTCCAAGTCGGACTTCCTGAAAATGATTGAATCCTTCGTTCGGGACAGCGTGGAGAAGATCAAAGAGGACGAGGGGTTCGGAGACAGCAGTCCGGCGCTTCATCGGGAACCTGCCGGGAAATGTCCCGAGTGCGGCGGAGATATCATGGAACATGACAAGTTCTTCGGCTGCAGTAACTGGAAAGAGAAGAACTGCAAATATGCCATATGGAAGAACAGTCCCCTGATGAATGCCATAGGAAAAGAAGTCAGTTACGACCTGGTAAAAGTACTTCTTGAGTACGGAAAAGTCGGTCTTAAGGACTGTGTCAGCAAAAAGAAAAAGACTCGTTTTGATGCCATTGCCTACTATGAGAAGAATGAAGAAACCGGACGCTATGACTGGAGGCTTCAGTTCATTAACAACAGGAGGAACCGGACATGAGATATCCCATGAAAAGAGTATTGTGCGCACTTCTTTGTGCATCCCTGCTGATGACCCTATCCGGATGTCAGCCCTCTAAAAAGAAGGTCCTTCAGTCTGATTACTATAAGGACCTGCAGAAAGAGAACAAGAAGCTGAAGAAAAAAGTAAAGAAGCTGGAGAGAAAAGTAGAAAAGGAAAACAACATCAGCGAAGATGCGAAAAGGGCCCAGGACTATCTTGATAAGATTGGAAGAGATCACATTATCAAGATGGAGGTCGGTTACGCTGACAATATGGAGGGAGGGGAACTCTTCTCTGATAAAAAGGCGGCATTTGCCATGGCTACCGCCATTGCGACGAGAGCCGATGAGTGTTCCCATTACACCCAGAAGGAGATTGCCGAACTCTACGGGCCGGGTTACGAATATATTCTTTACGACGAGGATAATGCCTGCTATGAGATTATGATCTACGATGGGAATTATGTGGTCTTCCCTGATCTTCCGGACAGGGTCTACTATTCCTACGATGCCTCGGCATTGGGGGAGGCATTCCTCCACTATAAGAACGGATACCCCAACTCCTCGATGTTTCATCGATTTGCCGACACACCTTTTATATACGACCAGGATGAGAACTACTATGATCGCCGGACGGCAGCCAAAGCAGCCAACACCATAGACCGTATGGCCAAGGCCAGGTCCAGTAAAAAGAAGGCGGAGAAAGAGTGGGGCAAATCCCAGAAGGGTACCCTTTATACCTTCTGTCATCACGGCAACGTCATGACCCTGACTCTTTTCGACCGCTATATCCGAATGGAGAATATGGACGGAGAGATTCGCTGGTACAAGATCTCAGAAGACAATATGAAGACCCTCCGCGATATTTTTGAAAAAGGAAAGAATCCCGGCAAAGAAGAAACGAAGGAGACAGACAGCAAAAAAGAAGTCAATGAACCGACTCATTATGAAGAGATGAATTCCGAGGGTTCCACCCAGGAACAGTAGATATGAAATAGAAAAATGACAGCTCATTATCCTGTACAGGTAAAAGAGCTGTCATTTTTATGCTATTCTATGATTCTTTTCCTTAGAAACGTTTGCGAACCGTGATGGCACATCCGTAGGCACCGAAGCCGGTATGGCAGGATATACTGAAGGAGAGAGGTGTGTAGTAGACCGGAATATCCGGAAACTCTTTCTGCATCTGCTTCCTCCAGCCCTCTGCCTCTTCCGCTGTCAGACCGGAACCGGCTGTGCCGATCGCAATCTCTTCAGCAGGATAGGACTGGTAGACCGTATCAAATTCCTGGCGCATGGATTCCACCATCTTAGCTTTGGCCCGCTTCATACCGCGAAACTTTGCGAAAGCGTCAAACTTCTCACCTTTGGCCAGAAGAACGGGCTTAAGGTTGAGGACGGAGGCTAATGTGGCTCCTGCCGCTGTGACCCTTCCGCCCCGGCGGAAATACTCCAGAGTATCCACGGCCAGAAATGTTGTGGACAGGAGGCCGGTTTCCTCAAGGTGGTCACGGATTTCCTTTCCTTCTATTCCGGCCAGTGCCATATCACGGGCCTCCAGGACAGATTCCCTCATTCCGACAGAAATACGGTGGTTATCCGCCACATAGACGCGGCCCTCGTAATCTTCGGCCAGGGCTGTGGCTGCGGCGCAGCTTCCGGACAATCCGCTGGACATGGGGATATAGATCAGTTCATCGTATCCCTGGTCAAGAATACTGTCCCACATATCCATGATATCACCGGGAGAGGGCATGGAAGTACTGATTTCTTCCAGGTTCTTAAGGTATTCGAAGAATTCGTCGGCAAAAAGATTCTTATTCTCCCAGCGAACTTCGTCGTGAAGAATCACCGGCATAGGCAGCATAAAAATTCCAAGTTCCCGGGCCATCTCCATAGAGATGCCGCTGTTTGTATCCGTTAAAATTGCGGTGCGCATAAAAACTCCTTAAACTGACAAAAAATTTAATAATATTTCAACTAATTCTACTATTAAATTGACGAACCGTCAATACTGGACTAAGATAAGAGAGAGTATACCCGGAGGAAAGAAAATGGAACGAAATCGAACAATTCTTGACAATAAAACTTATCTTTACGCCACCGAATTTTTCGCAGGGATGGCCGTCATGGCTGTGGAATTGGGTGCCAGCAGGCTTCTGGCTCCCTATTTCAGCTCCTCTCAGATTGTGTGGACTATCATTATCGGAACCATTATGATTGCCATGGCCCTCGGTAATATCTGGGGAGGGCGTACAGCGGACAAAGACCCTGACCCGGACCGCCTTTACCGCAGAATCCTGATTGCTGCAATCTGGATTGCCGCGATACCCGTGGTGGGAAAGTACGTTATTATCGGGATTACAGGCCTTCTGGTGCTGACTGTGAATACCAACTTCCTGATCTGGGCAGCATTTTTTGCCTGTATGATTGTTTTTGTTTTTCTCTTGTTTCTCCTGGGAACCATCACCCCTTCTCTGATTAAGTATTCCACAGATAATCTGGAGCATAACGCCAGGGTAGCTGGAAATCTCAGTGCCTTTAATACCGTGGGAAGTATCATCGGAACCTTTCTGCCTA
>CACXGS010000063.1 GCA_902767195.1 uncultured Lachnospiraceae bacterium
CGAAGGGAAACTTGCCTATCTTATGGTCTTTTTTGGATCACAGCTATGCGCTGCGGCTTCCTCCCTCTTCTTTACTTTGGCGGATAGTCCGGGTACTGTCAGTGCCGGTGCATCCGGAGCAGTATTCGGTATTATCGGTGCTATGCTTAGTCTGGTTTTAATCGACCTTGTACAGGGCAAGGAAATGCCTGCCAGAAAGCTGGGTAGAAGCGGGATTATATTCATGGCAGGTTTTGCTCTTGTAGCAGGAGTGATGGCACCTGAGGTTGATAATGCAGCTCATGTGGGAGGACTGCTGGGAGGATGTATTATCATGATCATAATCCGTTCATGTAAGAGAATCCTGAAGCAATTTCGTAATATCTGAAAGCTTTGTCAGAAATAGTTTCTACATGATAAGACGATGATAAGATTTATTTATAACTGCGTAAGACTTCGAACACAACTTGGTCACAGTTTTTATGTATAGTTATCAGTGTAAGAGAAATCTTACAAATCCTCTCCCCTCATAAAACAAAGAGCTGTTGCAGGACGGTTTAATATCGCCAGGCAGCAGCTCTTTTGTTGTACGTATTATTTTTATGTGATTTACAGCTCGATTCGACCGTCAAGGGCTCTGGACAGAGTCACCTCATCGATGTATTCCAGCTCACCACCGATAGGAACACCACTGGCAATCCTTGAAACACGGATTCCAAGAGGCTTAACTTTTTTAGCAATATACATGGCTGTTGCCTCCCCGTCCAGGCTGGAGTTGGTTGCCAGAATCAGTTCTTTTATTTCTCCTGTTTTTAACCGCTCTTCCAGCTCATGGTACCTGATGTCATCAGGGCCTTTCCCGAGACTGGGAACAAGAGTACCCTGAAGGACATGATAGACACCGTGATATTGTCCGGTTTTCTCATAGGCAGCCAGATCCTGAGTATGCTCCACAACCATAATCACCGAATGATCTCTTTTGCTGCTGGAGCAGATAGGGCAGACTTCCTGGTCTGTCAGGGTGCAGCATGTGGAACAGTAACGAATTTTTTTGCGTGCTGTGACCAGCGTCTCGGCCAGATGCTCAACATGGTCTTCCGGCATATTGATAATATGGAAAGCCAGACGCTGTGCTGATTTTGTTCCTATGCCCGGAAGTCTGCGGAGTTCTTCGATCAGAGCGGTAACCGATGTACTGTAATAATTCATCAGAAACCAAATCCCCCGCCAAAACCGCCGGTCAGTTTAGACATCTGCTGCTGGGAATCTTCTTCCATGGCACGCAGGGCTTCATTGGCAGCGGCAACAATAAGGTCCTCAAGCATCTCGATATCATCGGGGTCTACAACTTCTTCTGCCAGTTTGACAGCTACGACCTCTTTCTTACCGGAGACTGTTACAGAAACTACGCCGCCACCTGCGGTTGCTTCATAAGTCTTCTCTTCCAGAGCCTTGGTGGTCTCTTCCATTTTTTTCTGCATTTTCTGTGCCTGCTTCATCAGATTGTTCATGTTTCCGGGCATTCCGCCGGAAAATCCGCCTCTTCTAGCCATAAGATTAATCCTCCTATACGATCGTTACTTCCATGTGAATTTTGCTAAGATCTATTTTGTGGTCATTTTGCTCTCTGACAGGGTCAGAAACCATTACGCATTGAAAGGAAACTTCTTTTCCGGTGCGTTTGGCGATAATACCGGATAGAATTCCCAGATTTTCCTGATTGTTTCTTTCAAAATAAGCTTTGGCGTTCTCGCTTAAAAGATTACTTTCCTCAAATATAAGCTGCAGTCTGGAACTGTCATCGGCAACCATTACCCTGGCCTGACGAAGGTGCCTTCTCATAGGGTTGTCAATGGTGCTGACGATCTTTTTCCACTCTCTGGATATTTTAATAAGATCCTCTGCTTCTGCGGGAGAAAATCTGTTCTCAATTTCCCGAATCGGATCTGACGGACTTTTATCAGTATGGTTTTCACCAGTTCCGCTCGCGGGTTCCGGACTGCTTCCTGATGGGGCGGTATCTCCTGCTGTCTGTGGAACTGCCGGCATGGGAACTCCTTTGGAGGCAGACTCTTCCAAATGTTCTATCCTTACCGATAAAGCTTCGGGAGAAGAGTCCATATCCGGACGGCATAATTTGATAAACCCTACTTCCAGAAGAACTCTTTTCTGAGAAGAATAGCGGAGCTGGCCTGATAATTCAGAGAGAGTTCGAATATAGTAGACAAGAGTGGAAGAAGAGACCATAGAGGCTTCTTCTTTCATTCCCTGCAGAGCTTCTGCTGACATGTCGAGACTGACCCGGCTGCTCCCGGAATCTCCGGTCTGGTCTTTATAAAGAAGCAGGTTCCGAAGATACCAGAGGAAATCATTCAGAAATTGGGACAGTTCCCGTCCTTCCCAGATAATCCGGTCAATGATATCCAGAACCTGGCCGGTGTCAGTGGCCTTTAATGCCCTGAACAGCTGACTGAACACTTCATATTCCGTCGCGCCGAGGACATTAATGACTTTTTCATAGGTTAAGGTTTCTCCAAGATAAAAGGCGATGCATTGATCCAGAAGGCTAAGTGCATCCCGCATGGATCCGTCAGCCGCCCTGGAGATATATGTAAGAGCATCCGGTTCGGCGTCAATTCCCTCTTTTGCCAGGATGCCGGTCAGGTGCTCCTGAATAGTTGAGACACTGATTCGACGAAAATCATATTTTTGGCATCGGGAGAGAATGGTGACCGGAATCCGGTGTTTTTCTGTTGTTGCCAGTATAAATATTATGTAGGATGGAGGTTCCTCCAGAGTCTTTAACAGAGCATTGAAGGCTCCGGCAGACAGCATATGGACCTCGTCGATGATAAAAACTTTATAGCGTCCGTTCACAGGCATATACTGTACCTGTTCCCGTAAATCCCGAATGTTGTCGACACCGTTGTTAGATGCGGCATCAATCTCGATAACGTCCAGAGAATTCTGGCCGGCGATAGCCTGGCAGGATGGACAGGTACCACAGGGATTTCCGTGGTCGGGGTTCTGACAGTTTACTGCTTTGGCGAACAATTTGGCGATGGAGGTCTTTCCTGTTCCCCTGGTCCCGCAGAAAAGGTAAGCATGTCCAATCCGGTCATATATAATTTGATTTCGTAATGTACGGACAATTGCATCCTGCCCTTTTACCTCATCAAAATCGGAAGGACGCCATTTGCGGTACAAGGCGAGATAAGACATGGAATCACCTTGCTTTCTGTAAAGTGTCTGTGAGTTTGCGGTCAGCGGGTCACTGCGTCAGTTCGCGATATATTCCTGCTGCAACCTGCTTTAAATAGGCCGGATCGTTTCGTTTCGGGTTCTCCAGAACAAGATCAAGGAGGGCCTGAAGGATGGCTCCGATCACCTTTCCTTCCGCAATACCCAATTCCTTAAGATCATTGCCGTTTATTGCCAGATCCTTCAGGGTGATACAGTCGTTCTCCTTCAGAATCAGGTCATAGGCTTCTCTGGTCTCCTGCAGCCTGGAAAGCTTCTCCTCTCTCATGTAGGGGCTCTGTGCCTTTACATCCGCTTCCATGATATCAAGCAGATAGGGAAACAGGGGAACACCAACTTTGTTGATGATTCTGCGGACGTGTTTCCTGCCGGTGGTCAGTGCATTGTTAAATCGGGTGTCATGATATGTAAGTAGTTTGGTAACGATTTTTATGGTCTGGTTGTCAAACTTCAGCCTCTTAAGAATTTTCTGGCTGATAGCGGCACTGACCTCATTGTGGCCATAAAAATGATCGATTCCTTCTTCGTCAGTCGTCTTTGTGAAAGGCTTACCCACATCATGAAGAAGAAGTGCCAGCCGCAGTACCGGATTGTTTTCGGTAAAAGTCAGAGCCAGCAGGGTGTGCTCTCCCACATTGTACATGTGGTGAGGGTTGTTTTGAGAGGTTTCCATCATTCGGTCAAATTCCGGGAAAAAGACGGAAGTCAGACCGGTTTCCCATGCAAGACGGAACATTTCCGGATGGTCAGAAATCATCAGTTTTAAAAGTTCCATCTGGATTCGCTCTGCACTGACATTGGAAAGAAGCTTATGCATCTTTTTGATGGCCTCTTCGGAATCTTTTTCAATGGTGAAGCCCAACTGTCCGGCAAACCGAACAGCGCGAAGCATACGCAGGGCATCTTCTCCGAAACGGTCTTCCGCTCTGCCAACACAGCGGATTAGTCCACGGGAAAGATCTTCCCGGCCGCCAAAAAGATCCACCAGACCGTCCCGGTCGTTATAAGCCATAGCATTGATGGTGAAATCCCGACGTTTCAGATCTTCTTCAAGGCTGGTGGTAAAGGATACTTCGGTGGGATGACGATGGTCATCATAATCGCCATCTACCCGGAAAGTAGTTACTTCATAGGCTTCTTTGTCAAGCATTACTGTTACCGTTCCGTGTTTCAGGCCGGTATCGATGGTCCTGGAAAACAACCGCTTAACCACTTCCGGGCGTGCGGATGTGGTAATGTCCCAGTCAGAGGGCGTTTTTGACAGCACGGCATCCCTGACACATCCGCCTACAATATAAGCCTGATATCCGTGTGCGGAAAGCGTATCTATAATGGTTCTTGCATGTTGAGGCATATTAATCGTCATAAAACGTCACCTCCTTTGATTCTCCATTTTTTCTATGATGGTCGATTGTAAGCCGTTACTGTTCGGGACAGCTTGATGTCCGGCTGGCCGCGGAAATGGGCAGCCGCCTTCTCTGCAGCGTTCTCATCGTCAAAAACGCCGAAGACGGAGGAGCCGCTGCCTGACATGATGGCATTTTTGGCACCAAGTTCAATGAGTTTCTCGCGGATGCTGACAATCTCGGGAAAATGAGTAGCAGTAACCTGTTCCAGAACATTGCCCATACGGTCTGTTATTCCACTGAGATTCTGCTCTTCTAACGCTTTGATCATACCGTCAATATCAGGATGCTCGATCTTAGTCAGATCCAGATTCTGGTAAACAAAAGCAGTGGACATGGAAAAGGCCGGCTTAACAATGACAATAAAGCAGTCGGGCATAGGGGGGAGGGGGGTAAGAATCTCTCCGATTCCTTCGGAAAGAACGGTTCCCCTCATTATGCAGAAAGGAATATCCGCACCCATTGTAAGGCCGATTTCCCGAAGTCTCTTTTCGGGGAGATTCAGTGAAAACAGCTGATTCATACCAATCAGAATAGCAGCTGCATCTGAACTGCCGCCGGCGAGGCCTGCCGATATCGGAATATGTTTCTCCAGGTGGATATCAACACCATCCGGGATGGAATAGATTTCCCTGACCTGCTTCACAGCCTGATATACCAGATTGTTTTCCTTGAGAGGAAGAAAATGAAGATTAGAAGAAAGCCGGATCGTTCCGGAAGAATTCCTGGTCATGGTAATCCGGTCAAAGAGACGGATTGACTGCATGATCATACGGACTTCATGATAGCCATAGTCACGGCGTCTTATTACATCAAGTCCCAGATTGATTTTGGCGAAAGCTTTCAGTTTAACAGAGTCGGACACGATGCGGACCTCCTTTTCCATCAGATGCTGACTGAAGTTACTTCATACCGGAAGAGGCTCTCTTGCGAAGTTTTTGCATAAAAGTTTTTTTCTCAGGTTCCGGTACCGGAGCATTTCGATAATTATTCACGTTGGTGATGTATATGCCGCTGACATCAGCCTTGACGGAAGCCTTGACCGGAATCTCATCGAAAACTTCTTCGTCTGCGATCAGAGTCATGATCTGCGGGCCGACTTTTGCCTTGACAATCGGAACCTTGGAACGACGGTAACGTTTAGGGATGTTGTCCATGACAGCGGCAGGAAGACCGCCGTCTTTGATGGGCATCCTCTTTTTATCGATGACCAGCATGGTGATACGCTGGGAGTGGGAAGCAAGATTCTCCTGTGCTTCAGCCTGCTGCTTCTGAAGTTTCTGTCCCTGGAAGTATAAAAAGATCAGAATACCGATCAGAACTGCAAGGACTGCGATAATTATAATGGTTGTTGTGTTTATCATATATCCTCCTTATGATGCTTTTCGAGGAGCGAAATTAGCTGCTCACGAGTGTATTTTGCTGCAAACCGCCGCTGGTCTTTGGGCAATTCCGAAATGCGGAAAGGTTCTCCATAGCTGATCCGGACATGGGCCGGCATGATTCGCAGATTCTTATTGTTTTCGAAGATATCCCTGGTGCCGCTGCAGGCAACCGGGACGATCGGACAGTCGGAACGCTGGGCCATTTTCAGGGCGCCGCCTTTGAACTCTCCTAGTTCACCGGTCTTTGAGCGTGTTCCCTCCGGATAAATACACATACTGTATCCGGAGAGGATGTTGTTGATACCCTCTTTGATCATCTCAAGGCCTTTCTTGATGTCGGACCGGTCCAGATAAAGGCAGTGGAGGAGATCCATCCAGCCCTTGATACCGGGAATCTTTTTCAGAGAATCCTTGCCGACATAGCCGGTTCCTTTGGGAAGGGTGGCGGCAGTTACGACAATGTCAAAATAACTGTTATGATTGCCTACAAAAAGAACCGGTTCATCCGGGATATTCTCTACTCCATCCACTTCCAATTCGGTTCCGCAGATATCAAGCATCTTGCGGCAGGCATTTCCCACATCCTGTGAGGCGAGCCGAAACGATTCTTTCGGATCGGTGGCCGCCAGCTTTTTTAAACGCTGCCGTTTGGGCCAGCTGAAGCTTAAGAAGGGAACCAGAAATCCGGCAAGTCGAATAAATCGAATATTCATAGAAGTCCTCACTCCTTATCGGCCAAACAGATTGGCCATTTCCCGAAGGCGGGTTGCAATATCATCGGTCAGAAGCCCTTTCCGGAAACGGTAGGACCAGTTCCCGTCGGCTACTCCCGGAACATTCATTCTGCAATCACTTCCCTGGCAGAAAAGATCCTGAACCGGGACAATAGCAAATCTGGCCGGGGAGCCAAAACAGGTTCGAATGAAATCCCAGCTGATTTGTGAGCCGTCCGTGTTCATATACCGGCGGACTTTGTCCCGCACCTTTTCGGAAGCAGAGGCATACCAGCCGGTCGTTGTGTCATTATCATGTGTTCCTGTGTAACAGACACTATTATATGCCTGATTATACGGAAGGTAGGCGCTGTCGTAATCTTCAAAGGCAAACTGGAGAATATTCATACCGGGCAGGGCAAAACGGTCCCGCAGGGCACGAACTTTGTCGGTAATGATTCCCAGGTCTTCAGCGATAATGGGCATATCCTTCCCGAAGTAATCGTGAATGGCATGGAAGAATTCATCTCCGGGGCCTTCGACCCATTTGCCGTTTAATGCAGTTTTTTCACCGGCAGGAATCTCCCAGAAGCTCTCCAGTCCTCTGAAATGATCGATTCTCACGATGTCGCACAGAGTAAACATTGTCTCAAAGCGCTTCATCCACCAGATAAAATCGGTTTTTCTGTGGTGTTTCCAGTTGTAGAGAGGATTGCCCCAGAGCTGGCCGGTCTCGCTGAAATAATCCGGAGGAACTCCGGAAACAACAGTGGGGAAGCCGTCCTTGTCCAGCAGAAACATCTGAGGCTGAGCCCAGACATCTGCACTGTCTTCTGCGACAAAGATGGGGATATCCCCGACCAGAAGGACATCACGATCATTGGCATACTCTTTCAGAGCTTTCCACTGACGGAAAAAGAGCCATTGAAGAAACTCTTCATAACGGATCTCGCTGGCCAGTTCTCTTTTGATGACCGTTTTCTGGGATTTCGTCGGTTTCCTGTATTTTTTCTCCCAGGTAAGCCAGTGGCTTTCTTTCTTGGCCTTTCGAATGGCCATAAACATGGAATAATCCTCCAGCCATTCTGTTTCCCGGCAGAAAGCCGCAAATTCCAGGACGAGAGGATCATCCTCATCAAGTGCTTCAAAAGCCTTAAAGGCTTTATGAAACAGGTTGGACTTGTATTCTTTTACTGCAGTATAATCCACTTTGTCTTCCGGAAAATCCGGGTGATCACTGAGGTTTTCCTCCTTCAGCAGATGATCTTCCACAAGCAGCTGCGGGCTTATTAAAAGAGGCTGCCCTGCAAAGGAAGAATAACACTGATATGGGCAGTTAAACTGTCCGGTGGGGCCGACTGGAAGAGTCTGCCAAAGATGCTGGCCGGCGTTTTGAAGAAAGTCTACAAAACGGTAAGCTTCCGGACCCAGATCGCCAATCCCGAATTCTCCGGGAAGGGAAGTCGGATGTACCAGAATGCCGGACAGCCGTTTCATTTTTGTTAATATAGAATGATCACAATTCATGATATAAAATCCTCCAATTAGATTTCACTATAACTATAGTATTATACTGAATTTCCCTGAAAAAGGCAATAAACACTTTCTTAATAAGAGTGGTCCGGACCTTTTACAATATGTTTTTTACTTTTGTATGAAAAAATGTTATAATAATTGCCTACAAATGATATTAATTGAGGAAAAAGGTATGAGAGGAGAAAATAAAGTAGTAAAGAGGATCAATCAGTCCCTGTGGATTTCTGTGCTTGCAGCGATCATTGCTGTGGCCATGGGTGTCTGGATCATAGAGAAACTTCCTCTGGAAGGCGGTGTGATTATCGGTACCGCCTTTCTATTCCTGCTCATTTCTGCCGTATACACGGAATTTTTGGGAAAAACTGCCGCTAATGCTTTCAGAGAAGAAGGACCGCGGCAGAATCAGGTCACCCAGGGTCTGATTAACGAGTTTCCCATTCCCTATCTGCTGGCAGATGATCAGGGAAATGTGATGTCCTACAACCCTGCTTTCCAGAAACATTTCAGGAAAAA
>CACXGS010000064.1 GCA_902767195.1 uncultured Lachnospiraceae bacterium
GCAACCATCTGCCAGGTATATGAGAACAGCGGTTTTGCAAGAATCACCACGCCGGTGATTGAAGACATTGAGAATCTGGATAAGAGCGACGGGGGCGACAACCTGAATCTGATCTTTAAGATTATGAAGAGGGGCGAGAAGCTGAATGCTGCCCTTGCCTCCGGTGACCGGGACAGGATTGCCGATATGGGGCTCCGATATGATCTTACCCTGCCCCTGAGCCGCTATTACGCCCATAACCGTGCATCTCTTCCGAATCCTTTTAAGGTGATTCAGATCGACCGGGTTTACCGGGCAGAAAGGCCTCAGAAGGGACGTCTTCGTGAGTTTACTCAATGTGATATCGATATACTCGGATCTGATTCCCCCTCCTGTGAGATCGAACTGATCCACACCACAGCCAAGGCTCTCCTGGCTGTGGGCATCGACCGGTTTAAAGTTCGGATCAATGACCGGAGAATCCTCCGGGAGATTCTTCTGGGAGTAGGTTTTGAGGAGAAAGATCTGGATACTGTATGTATTTCCTTCGACAAGCTTTCCAAGATCCACCGGGAAGGAGTCGTCAAAGAACTTCTGGATAAAGGTTTTAAGGAAGAACTTGTGTCAGCTTTCGGCGGCCTGATTGACCGGGCGCCTTTCTCTCTGGAACAGGTGAAATCCCTGGTGGACGATCCCCGGCATGTTGATGATCTGATGGGGATTATTGATGTCTCCAACCAGCTGTCTGGCGGAAGATATCAGGTAGAGTACGATATGACTCTGGTGCGGGGACAGGGATATTATACCGGGACAGTCTTTGAGATTGAATCCCTGGAATTCTCCTCTTCCATCGCCGGAGGAGGACGTTACGATAATCTGATCGGTAAGTTTTTAAAAGACGATATACCGGCAGTCGGTTTTTCCATAGGCTTTGAGAGAATCTACAGCATTCTGAAAGAGAGAGGGTCCGGAGTACCCGGAAGACAGAAGATGATTGCCCTTTTATATAATGAAGGGCAGATTGGGGAAGCCCTTATGAAAGCCGAGGAATTAAGGAAAGAATACGACACGGCCCTGTATACGGCTCCTAAGAAAATGGGCAAGTTTTTAAACCGTCTGGAGCAGCAGGGTTATGACGGGTTTATGGTTTACGGAAGAGACGAAGAAGTTCGCATGTTTTGACAATAATCCGATCAAGTGCTAATTATTTTCGCTCAGTGTAGATTTTTTTGAATAATTATGTTATCATGGGCGGGAATATATGCGAATTTATTGTTTGATATACCATTAGATACTGTATGAGAGGTCAGGATATGGATGGAAGTATACAGGTTTACTACGGAGACGGACGCGGTAAGACTACTGCATCCCTCGGATTAGGTATTCGAGCTGCGGCAACCGGAAGGCAGGTGATTATGGTTCAGTTTTTGAAGAAGAAACATTCAGATACACTGGACCTTTTAAAGAAGCTGGAGCCGGAATTGAAGATCTTTCGCTTTGAGAGGGCGACGGAGGAGTACTGTAATCTGACTCCGGAGGAGCAGGAAGAACAGATCGCCAACATCAGGAATGCTCTGGCTTACGCCAGAAAGGTGATCAGTACAAATCAATGTGACATCCTGATTCTTGATGATATCCTGGGGTTGATAGATTACGAGATTATTTCATCCGGAGACATTCTGGAATTGCTGTCGATGAAGAAGGATTCCATGTCCATTCTCCTGACAGGAAGGAATCTTCCTGAGGAGATTGCAGCAGCGGTGGACTGTATCTATTGCATTTCCGGAGTCAAAGAAGAGCTTCATCCCATTTTGTCATAATGACAGAGACAATATACAGCATAATATACGATATATGATGAATAACCAGGGCTTAACAAGAAAGGATAAATAACATGGCAGTATTTGAGGGTGCAGGTGTTGCTATAGCAACCCCCTTTGATGAGAATTATAATGTTGATTACGAGGGTTTCGGCAGACTGATTGATTATCAGATTGAGAATAAAACAGATGCCATTATTGTGTGTGGTACTACAGGTGAGGCATCCACACTGAACCATGAAGAGCATATCGCAGTGATCCGTTATGGCGTGAATTGCGCCAAGAAGAGAGTTCCTGTGATCGCCGGTACCGGATCGAATGATTCCAGAACCGCTGTCTTCCTTACCAAGCAGGCGGAGATGGCCGGAGCGGATGCCGCGCTGGTTGTGACTCCCTATTATAACAAGGCTACTCAGAAAGGCCTGATCGAGCATTTTACCTACATCGCCAAGCGTACGAATCTGCCCCTGATCCTTTACAATATTCCGGGAAGGACCGGTTGTAAGATGGAGGCGTCCACTATTGCCACGCTGGTGAAGGAAGTCGATAACATCGTGGGCGTTAAGGAAGCGACAGGAAGTCTTTCTCTGGCTACTCAGATTATGTATGAGACCCAGGGTGATATCGATATGTATTCCGGTAATGA
>CACXGS010000065.1 GCA_902767195.1 uncultured Lachnospiraceae bacterium
GAGCCCCATGACTTCCATGGAGCCCACTGTGATAACGTACAACCAGTTCATACGTTACCTCCCTCTTCTACCCATTTGCGCAGGGTGGCAGTGTCGAAGAGCAGCTTGCCTCCTACCTTGACAGCACCTGGTATCAATCCCTTGGAATGCATCTGGTATAGGCTGTTTCTGCTATATTTTGTGATCTCCGATGCCTGCGCGACCGTAACCTTCTCAGGGTAACGTGGAAGCTCCTGGGAGTGTTGTTCCCTAAGAGCCTCCGTTACCGCTTCCTTTACCATTGGGGTAAGGAGAGCCTTGACGGCATCAAGAAGGGGTGAGGTGCCATTATTCATCGGCACCCTCCTCCTTCTTGGTATCGGCTCCTGCCTCCTTTATGTCCTCAACCCATTCACGTCCGGTATAAATGATTCCACCAAACGTTTTGATCAGGGCTTCTTTGCCAGCAATACCGTTAAGTACGATATCTTTCATGAATCCGAGGCCCTCCAGCACCATGTGCTGCTTTACAGCCTGGTAGTTTATTTCATAATCGTCGCAATATTTCTTTAAATCTACAGCTCTGTCCAACAGAGTAGCCTTTATACTGGCCTCCGCCCAGAAGCGCTGTTCGCTAGTGAAACGCTTCTGTTTATCAGCGGCGATGACCTGCCGCACGGCTGCTGCCTTACCATTGGCAGTCTGCATCTCCTCGGGGTATTGCTTTAACTTTTGATTGACTTTTTTTGTCGTGAGGAAAAACTGATCTGTAGGCTTACGAGTCTTTTTCTCTTTCACGATAGTTTCCTGGACCTTACTGCTGGTGTTGCCATCAGACTCTTTTACTGTGCTGTTTTTACTGTTACTACTGTTCTTAAAATTTCTATTATGTTTGCTCATATTTAATTTAGCGTTTGACCTGTACCACGCTAGGTGTTAATCTAAGAGAGGGAGGTGGCGCCTCTCGATACTAAAAGGTCATGCCCTTGACAGTCCGTGGGTGGACCAGACCTTACTTTGGTGTGAGCTCTTGATGGCTGCTCGCCGCCTGGAGTACATCCCGGTCACCCGGGGCGAAGAGGATGGAGTGGAGCGCCCGGTCTTGAGCGCAGACCACTCCATTTGAAAGATTACGCACATTTGACCGAGACTTCCAGATATGTCATCTTGATAATCTGGACACCGTTGATGTGGATCAGCAGTTCGGACTCGCTCTGCTTGACGGAAGCTCCTCGAGATCGGCCAAGCATTTTGCTGAACTTTGCAGCCTGCTCTTCGAAAAACTCCTGGGCATCCTCCTGGGAAGCGAAGGTCCTTCTATCTTCACGCTGCCTGTTACCTCCGATCTCATGGAGATTGTTAACGAACAGCCATTCGACTTTGCCGTTGCTTCCGGCCTTTGTGGTAATGTCCTCACCCTTGGCGAGGGGCATTTGGTTGATTTTTTTATTCATCTTTTTAAATTTTAAATACATCACATATACTCGAAAAAGAAAAATAGGTTAGTAGAGAATTGTTTTCGTTTTTTTACCTATTTTAAACCGCTGATAATCAGGCATAAAAAAAACCGGCCTGCATAAGCAGGTCGGTCAAGTATAAGAGTGTATTATTAGTCTATTCCTCTTTGCCGTACAACCACTTCTCTCCTGGATTGATTCCAGATGAGGGTAAATCCTCCATTGTCGCATTTTCCCATTCTATGGTAGGGAGTCTGGGGTCGTCCTCTTTCTTGGAGGCATAGTCGATTGCGGATTTAATGCTAGCGCCACTGATGACGCTGTAATCCAGGTCTAAAATATCCATCAGGATAAGGTACTCCTTTATGAAAGCGCATAGATTCTTGGGAGCCTGGTCTTGGATTAGTTCCTCATCTGCAAAGAGACGGGCAATACCATTGATGATGGCAGTTGCAACTTTATTCTTAATCTTCCTGCCTTTCTTCTTTGATTCCTCAGGAGGAAGCTCCTTACCATAAATGCTAGGCAAGCACTTTGGGAAAAGATGATTGTCCATCAATGCATCAAACCAACCATCCGTATTCTTGAGAGTAGTTTTATCCTTGCCTATCTTGATGGTGATATGATTCTTCTTCCCATGTTTCCACATGAAGGCATAAAAAGCTCGAATGTCATCAAAGACATCTTCCCACATTAGCACATTGGACTTCATATCAAGATTAGCATCTTCATATAGTTGGTAACTATTTCCATAATACAGGTTGGCTACAAACCATAGGAACTCAACGTAAGCGACCTTATCCTCCTCCTTATAGGTGAATTTTCCTTCATCGAATGCAGTCTCAATGTTCTCATAAAGAACCCTCTCATATAACTTGATAGTTCTGTCTGGATCTATCTTTATAAGATCATACTCTGCTTGCATAGATGGGTGGTTAAAGCCAAAGTACTTCTTGGTTAGTTCTATAACCCATCCCATATTCTTTAACGGAATATCACGGACATATACGATTCCTTTAGGAGGCCTATCTGCCTTAGGTTTTTCTTCTTTTGCTTTTGAAGGGCCAAACTCATTCAGCATTTCTCTAAGCTGAGCGGAAGCACGCTTCAATCTTTCCGTAACTTCCCCTCGTCTCTCTGGACCCCATCCAAGCTTTGACAGAGCATCGCTACGATATGACTTCTTATTCTCCATATAGCAGAGTATGATAGTCTTATCTATGGGGGCAAGTTTCTCTATACATTCATTCACCTTGAGCCTTAACGCTTTGATATCCTTAGTGCCCGCATCATTGGTCTCAATATCCTTTCCGTCTTCCGCATCTATTGAGCCTGTATTGCCTGCTTTCACAGCCGTCCCTTCCTTACGCAACTCTGTCAAGACCTGGTTTTTTACGATGATAGATAAGAAGGTCTCAATTGAGGCTTCCTTCTTGTTATCGCAATCAAATCTATCATATGCCTTTCGAAGCGACTCATACGTGGCTGTATCTTTAACTAATTCCAAGTCAATGGAACGGTGTGGTTGTCCATGCTTAGTTATAAAATTCGCAACCGCGATGTCTGCCACTCGCCTCGCGTCTATAAAGTGTTTTCTACAGAAATCATTGAATGTAAGGTCGGTAATCATAGTAGGCTATTGTTTACAAACAAAAGTACAACCTCATCGGGCATTTTCCAACGGTTACTCTGCTTTATCTGTTCCATAGAAGCTATTATACCCCATATTCCCCCATATCTCCCGTATACGTAACTTTCTCATTTTCAATAAATTTTCTTAAAATATTTATTGTTTTTCGATAAATTATTTGTATATTTGTAATCGGAATCTGGGTGGAATTCCGAACCTTCTATTACATGGTGATCACCTTCGCAAACCACCCGTCAGAAGCCATTTTCAGGCACCAGATCAAGCTTTATATATGAAAGAATAGTTTCCTATACCATAGGGGTGGAGCTTCGTCTCTGCCCTTCTTTTGGGCTATCCGTATATGAGACCTTAGCAACGTAACATTTAATAGGATAGGGAATGTATATGGAATTTGAGTATGGAAATTTTTTTTGTATATAAAAAATAATAATAGATAATATAAATTATTAATTATTAATCAGTTATGGTAAAAGAAACTATTAAACAAACAGCTCCATCAGAAGCAAAGTGAATTACCGAATGTATGTCGGAAATTCCAGTGAACTGCGTGTTCAACAAGGGCATCACAGGATGTGGTGCCACTACACTAGCTATCAAGCAACCAGGAGATACAATCCTCGCC
>CACXGS010000066.1 GCA_902767195.1 uncultured Lachnospiraceae bacterium
ACCGATGACTACCTCTCCAACCAAAGGATTACCACCTTTAATCACATACTGTTCCATTACGCACCTCTGTTATCTCTATAGTAAATCTTTTAGAATTATGTCTTTTTCGTCACATTTGCAAAATGTTGACATCGACTAATTATAACAGATAATAATCCACTTGTAAATTCATAAATAAAGCGACTGCCAGGGGAATCAGGACCGGCTCTTTTTCCCTGGTCCCTTTCCTGGACCGGAATTCCGGCTCCTTATGCCGGTTTTTCTTCCGGCAGGCTTCTTTTTCAGAGGCCTCTTTCTTCCGGCATCTCCAGTATCCCGCCTGGTGTCTGCTTTCGAATCTGCTTTCTTTCTCCCTGAGGTTCTCTCCTTTAGAGCCGGCTTCCTTCGAACCGAGAAACCAAAGGTCCCAAGCTCCTCCCCTTCGGCGAAATAGCCGCCATGGGAATACACAAGGGGACCGGCCCAGTCAAGATGAAAGCTGCCCCGCTCATCCATGAGATCCTCGTCCACAGTTACGTGCACCACATCTGCCAGAAACATATGATGAGAGCCCAGGGGATACTCTTCCCGAACCCTGCACTCAATATTTACAGGACTATCTTTGAGAGATGGGACGTCCACTTTGACTGCTTCCTCCCTGGAAAGACCGGTCACTGAGAACTTATCCACATCCCTGCCTGATCTCACGCCGCAGAAATCCACAGCCCGAACCATTTCCTTCGTAGTAAGGTTCACCACAAACTCTCCAGTCTGGCAGATCGCCTCGAAGGAAAACCGTTCCGGCCGAACTGAAATTGTAAGCATGGGCGGATTCGTACATACTGTCCCTACCCAGGCAGCAGTAAATACATTATCCCGCCTTTCCCTGTCCCTGACCGTCACTAAAACGGCCGGGAGAGGATAGAGCATATTGCCCGGTTTAAAGTCAACCTTTCCCATAAGTACTCCAAAACAACGATACCCGATGCAATCTCACATTGGGACACTAAATGGACTTCCTAATCTTCTTCCTCAGTTCCTCCAGCTTATCCGGATCCGCCTTGTGGGGTTCCCAGAGCAGATGCTGACCATCATTCTCATACCGGGGGATCAAGTGAAGGTGAAAATGTTTCACTGTCTGTCCAGCCAGCTCCCCATTGTTCTGAACGATATTGATTCCGCCGCAGCCAAGGGCATCTCTCATGGCTCTGGCAATGCAGGTTGCAAGAGAGAACATCTTTCCTGCTGTCTCGGCATCCAAATCATAAATATTGTCAAAATGCTCCTTGGGAATGATCAGACAGTGTCCGTCTGTAGCGGGATTCACATCCATGAATACCCGGAAATGGCTGTCTTCATAAATCGTCTTTGACGGGATACTACCCTTAGCTATATTACAGAATAAACAATCTCCCATTTCTATACCTTCCTTACTATCAATATCATTATTTAGGTCTAATCATTCTTCCGGGCAGGTTCTGTTCCGGTCAGGCCGGCACCGAATCGGAATATCAAAGTACACTGGGGAGGAATCTCCACGGAAACTGACCATGTCCTCAGATCCCTGCCCACCGCATCGGCGATAAGCTTCTGGGTCGTACTTCGTCCCTGGCCGCCATACTCGATGAAATCACTGCTGTTCACCAGCTCATAGAGTCCTGGTCCCGGCACGCCAATTCTGCAGCCGTCCCGGCCTTCCTTGGAAAAATTACAGATAAACAGCAGGTTCTCCTCCAGATTCGGATCCCAGCGGATAAAACTCAGGATTCCTTTCTGTGCGTCACTGCAGTTGATCCACTCCAGAGAATCCTTGTCCGGCTCATAGGAGTGGAGGGCCGGACATCTCCGGTAAAGAGCCAGCAGATCTACAAGATATCTCTGATGGAAGGGCCGCTGATAGCCATGAAGAACCCATGACTTCTTTCCAGGCATCCCTATCATAAAGCCCAGGGACATCTTTTTATCTGTCAGAATATCATAATCAATTGTTTCCAGATTGTCAACCAGAGAGCCGCTCCTTTTTTTATCCCAGTTTTCATTGAGCCTTAAAATACTGGTTCTCATATCTCTTCTCATCTGGGGCAGGGACAGACGATAAAACTCTCCTGACCTCTGGTCCTGACCCGTGTTCAGGTAAGCCTCCATGTTCTCATGAACGGTGTAATTCCAGGTAAGTTCTGACTCTTTTTCCAAGAAAGCCAATCCTGGAAGTTCCTCTCCGATAAAGAGCAGATTCTGTTCCTCCTCTTTGAGCTCCCTGACCACTTCCTGCAGAAAGCTATGATATGCCAGAAGCAATTCTGTGTCTTTTTCACTGCCCTGAATTTCCACATCCCCAAACCGGCCTTCCTCTCCTAAAATAACCTTGCTCATTCCTCGGAATACCACAGCGTCTATATGGTACTCCCTGACCCAGAACAGGAGGTTGGTCAGAATGTAGTTTCTGAATTCCGGCTTGCGATTGAAGCAGAAGGATACTCCCCTCCTTCTCCACTCCTCCAGACTCTCCTGGCTGCAATCCCAGCTGGGGCAGGTGTCAACACAGAGCAGGGCCGTCTGGCCTCTCTCAAAATAATCAGGAGTGATCTCTAAGGCAACGGAGATATTCTGTCCATGGCAGCGGTTGATAAAACCGCGCATCCTGTCCGGTGTGTTGGTCGTGTAAAGAGGCTCGAAAAAGCTGATCTTCCGGCTGGACCTCACCCTCTGTGAAGGGTCGTCCTGTGTCCTGTCTTCCCGGTTCTCCAAAGTATGTCCGGAATGAGTCCGGAGGTTAGCCATGATGACATGGGAAAAGCCAGCCCCAAGAACAGTCTCCCGCACATATTCCTCCGGGAAATCAAGCTCTGAAAACATAAACTCACAGAAGGAAGCCGGCTCCTCCCGAATCCGGGTGACATCTCTGGCCGCCAGCCATTCCTGATCTGTCCAGCGAAATAAGTTCATATCATATATTCTGGAAGCTCCGTTCTCATGGCCCTCTGAAATCACAGCGTAGGGATCTGAACACTGGAACACTTCCCCCTGGGCATTCTTAATTTCAAATTTGTAATACTGTCCCTTGCTGATCCCTGGAATAAACAGTTCAAAAATCCCCGACTGATCCAATCTTTGCATGGGATAAATCATACCATTCCAGAAATTGAAGTCTCCCACGACACTGACTCTTCTGGCATAAGGTGCCCACACAGCAAAGTGCATTCCCTCTACGCCCTTGGATTTGCAGGGATGACAGCCCAGCTTCCGGTAGGCGTTTTTCCATTTTCCCTTCAGGAAGCTCTGTTCTTCTTTTTTAGTGATGCGGCCCGGGAAGCTGTAGGGGTCTGGGCTGATGTAGCTGTTCCCGTCTGCAAAAGCCATGCGGATCTGATAATCAAAGGCTTTTTCCTTCGCAAAATATGCTGCGAATACAGGCTGTCGCTCAATCTGATCCATAGGATAGTGCCGGCCTTCCTCATCGATAATTTCCATGGAAACCGCATCCGGATGATAGGCAGAGATCACCTGACCACCTTTTACCATATGCCGGCCCAGTATATCAAAGGGCCTGCTGCTATTTCCAAACACAAGCTCCATAACCTGGTCTCTGCCCAAAATGGCACTCACTTCGAATCTCACTATAATCACTCTCCCAGATAAACTTAAAATGCCGGGAATAAATCCATATCCCCGGCATAATCTCTATATTACTTTTATGTCCCGGCTTCATCCTGCTGTCTGCCGGCTTTTCAGTCCTGGGCCGGAAATCATTCCAGATAAAGTGTCTTAAGTCTGACAACATTATCCACATGAATCTCAATGGCCTTCTGCAGATAATTATCGATACTCACATAATCCCTCTCGATTGCCTCAAAGAAGGACTCGATATAACATGCCTTCACACTGAATATCTGCTTCGCTATCTCCCTGTAGCAGATACTCTGACAATCCTTGCCTGGGAATAATCTGTCAAGAATGTACTCCACAGCATCCTCTGATGACTCCGCGGAAGCCATATAATCCTCTATGATTGCCTCTTTTGACACGCCAAGTGCATAGAGCAGCAGGGCTGTCAACATGCCAGCCCGGTCCTTGCCGGCTGAGCAGTGCCAAAGGATGGCTCCTCCACGATTATTGGTCAAAAGGGAGAAAAACTGTTTCACCTGCTTCTGAACAACCTGATTGTTAATGAACTTCTGATAGAGTCTGAGCATATACTCTTCCGGCCGGAAATTCTCCTTGCGGATCATGTCCTGCACTTGCTGGATGGCCACTTCAAGAGCTTCGTCATTCCTGCTGCTCACTACAAAAATCGATTTGAGATGATTGTAGAGCACATCACTGGAGTCGGCCTTAAAAACGCCCAGTCCCTGCGTGTCAGACTTGAAAAGAGGATTCCAGATCTGTGCCACGCCGAGAAGGCAAGGATCCGGCATCTTCTCTCTCTCCATCTCCGTTCTGAGGTCCACAACTACCTTAAGCTTATAATCATCCATTAATACTCGGAGATCATTTCCTGTCGCGTCACAGATCGAACCGCTCTTGATCAACTTTCCCTTGCGGACCACACGGCCGTCCTTTGTCACAATACCTCCCAGATCTCTGGCATTTTTTATTCCTTCAAATGGTAACACTCTTGAACGCATATAGATCCCTCTCCCCATTTAGTCTTACATAACTGCCCGCTGCGGGCATCTGCTATCTTAAGTTGATTATTCAATATGATTAAATATATTATAAAATTTTGTTCCCCGAAAGTCAACAAAATGAGCTTTCCATGACAGGTAAATTTTTGTACCGGCCCATACAGCAGCCGCTTAACGTAAACGAGGCTGCCGCATTAAAGCGGCAGCCTCGATCTATTTATTCTATATGATGTTCAACAAAGCCTCTGAAATCTATGACATAGAATTATTTCTGTTCAACCGGCTTTCTCAGAACACCAAGAAGAACTGCACCCACCAGAGAGCCAATAAGCAGGGCTACGATATACATGAACGGATTGCCGATGGTCGGTACAACGAACAATCCACCATGAGGTGCTCTCAGTGTACATCCGAATGCCATGGATAACGCGCCTGCTACTGCGGAACCGATTACACAGGAAGGAATAACATGACCCGGATCTCCTGCTGCGTAGGGGATAGCTGCCTCAGAGATGAAGCAGAGACCCATGATGGCATTAACCGGTGCAGCCTTGCGGTCGTTATCGGTGAACTTGTTCTTGAACAGCCAGGAGGAGATGGCGATGGCGATCGGAGGAACCATACCACCGGCCATAACTGCTGCCATGATCATAAA
>CACXGS010000067.1 GCA_902767195.1 uncultured Lachnospiraceae bacterium
TACTATGCAGTCTACAGAAAACCGAGATAAATTAGGAGCAAAAATTGATGATAAAAGTGTTATTTGTCTGTCACGGCAATATCTGCCGAAGTCCCATGGCTGAGTTTGTCATGAAGGACATGGTGAAGAAAGCCGGTTTGGAAAAACAATTTCAGATAGACTCCGCTGCCACCAGCACGGAAGAAATCTGGGGCGGCAGGGGCAATCCGGTCTATCCGCCGGCACGAAGGATTCTTATGGACCATGGTATCGACCCCGGAAATAAGAGAGCCTGCCAGACCACCCGAAGAGACTATAAAGAATACGATTATCTGATCGGAATGGACCGGGCCAATCTTCGAAACATGCGAAGGATGTACGGAGGTGACCCGGATGGCAAGATTGCTCTCCTCTTAGACTACACCGAAAGACCGGGAGAACAGGTTGCGGATCCCTGGTATACTGACAACTTTGAAGCTACCTGGAGAGATGTAGAAGAGGGGTGCAAGGGACTCCTTGATCACATTTTGAAAAAGTGACCTTCTATGTTATAATCGATATGAAATTGTATCAATAATTTATACAGGAGGTAAAGCGAATGAAAGTATGTCCGGTATGTCATAACAGGGAAGTGGCAGATGCGCAGTTCTGTTCTGAATGCGGATTTCATTTTATAGACGGTGATAACATATCCGATACTCTTGAACATAAAAAGCCACAGAATTCCGGCTTTTCACAGGCCGGTTCTCTTGAGGGAGGAGGTATCGACGGCAGCAGGCCCAAGCCTCGTCCTCCCAAGGACAAACCGACCGTCGAACCGGGATTTCATAAGCCGGATACCGGTTCTTCCAAAGATCAGGAATTCAAGGAGCAGGAATTCTATAAAACAAAGGATTTTGTTAGGGAAGAAGGCTTCTACAGCTCAGATTCAGAGCCTCCCAAATCCCAGGGGCTCTATACCGGTTACGATGCTTCGAACGGCATGGGCTACGGAAGCGAGGACTACCACGAGAGGAAGCGCAAAAAGAGTGACCTCAACTGGAAGGGAAAGAAAGGAGACCCGGAAGACCGTCCCAGGCGGCCTGTCTGGCCTTTTATTGCCGGTTTCATCGCCCTTGCGATTATCGTTGGCACCGGTATTTTCTTTACCATCAGCAATAATAACCTGATCAAGAGTCAGGAAAAAGAGATTGAGGATCTTTACAAGGGCATCGGCAAACTCCGTGACCATCAGAAAGAGAACTATCTGGACGAGGCCCTTGAAAACTATAAGGGAGACCAGTTCTGCGACGAAGCCAAAGAAAAAAAAGAAGCAGATATCAAAAACGAGCAGAAAATATCCTATCTTAAGACGATCAAAGAAGATTTTGAAGAGTACGATGACAAGCTTGCTGCCAATCAGAAAGAAAGCCTGGATAAGGAGTTTAAAAAAGTAAAGGGAAAATATAAAGAACCCTACCTGATTGACGGGGAGAAAGAGCAGTTCGACAGCTGGGAGAAAGAGTACGACGACAATATCGAAGGACGTCGCTTCAAGGCTGCCAGACGGAATATAGAGGATTACGGCAACCGGGAGAAAATGATTGCCAATGATGATGAGATTTCCTCCAATTATTCTGTGAAGCACCTCTTGGATGAGAACGAATTCATGCCGGAGACACTGGATTTCTCTGCAAGCGCCGATACCTATACCAACAACGGCAGCGCCATGGGTGCAGACCACTTCACTCTGATTGAGCAGATCGGGGAGAAGGGGAAAGAAGCTTATATCGATATCGACGATGTTTCCATGGAAATGGATGGGAATATGGCGAAATACGTCCTGAAGTTCAAACCGGGCAAGAAGGACGATTACACCAGCAAGCGGGCCTATGTTCTGCATGTGAGAAACCTGAAAGGGGACAAAGCCTTTACCGCTATGGAAGGCACTGTTCCTGAAGTGAAGATCCAGCAGGCTACGGCAGACTATATGAAGGCCTTTGTCAAGGCATTTAACGCCGACTGCAGTGCCGAATCCAAGACATTTGACAAAATGAAAGAGTACCTGGAGGACGGATCCCAGGCCTATGATGATTACAAGGGGCTCCCCGGCAAAGACAATGTGGAGGGAGAGGGTATCTATGACCAGGATGACTTCCGGGTATCTGTCAACAAAGACCATAGCAAAGTGAAGGTGGATGTAACCTTCTACTATGAGATTGCACGTTATCGCACATACAAAGATATCAAAGAGAATTCAACGGAGAAATCTTTTGCCAGAAGTGATTCGACCAAATCAAAGGACTTTATCATCTATGATTCTTTTGTAGCCTTTGAGAGAGACGGAGAGAACATGGCGCAGGATCTTGATGATTCTTCCAGATTCCTGGTCCATGAATACCTGTCCGAATCCAATCATTTTGAGATCAATATGACCAATTCTTCCATTGGCCGCATCACGGATCATGACAACGGAAGTGCCAATGTTACCCGTGTGGAGGAAATGACCTATCAGGTGGATGATGAGAAGGAGATTTACAACGAGAGTGATTACGGCGATGACGATGGAAACTATAATGACAATAATGTAGACAATAATGACAGCAATGCTGACGGAGACTATAACGATGGAAACGAGGACGACATCGACCAGGGCGAGGAATTATATGACGATGACTTCTGATGATATTACAATCTTTCATCATTCTTCCTTTCATCCCGGTACCCTTCGTTTTTTGAAGGGGGACCAGGCAGGCCGTGTCATACCATGCCCTGAAACCGATGATTTCTTTCTGGGCAGCGATGAAGATGCCGTTGATTTTGTAGTTAGCGGAGAAGACATCTGCCCGGTTCATCTGAGTGTCCGCTACGACAGTTTATACCATATGTACGCGGTAAAGGACTATTCATCAGAGGGAACATACATGGACAATGATGTACAGATTCCTCCTCAGGAGATGGTTTATCTGCCTGAAGGATCGATTCTGTATATCGGAGGAAGCGATACCGCAATGCTTCTTGGCGATCCCTCCGCCTCTGCCTATCTGGACGAATCACTGCCGGAAGGATGCATGATCCGGTCTCATTATATGATCACCGGTGCCGGCGAACTGCTTTCCCGCGGCCTGGTTTATCCTGGTCTGGATCTTACAGACGGAACCAGGGTCGACATTTATTGTGAGAGAAGAGTAGAGGGAAGAGATTATTCACGGATCCATTCCGTACCAGGTACCATAAAAATATATGAGGTGCTTTGTGAGACTGAACTGATCTTTTATATATGCAAATTTATGGAAGGGGCCACATTGAGGTCCGTCATGGACGATTATGGAAGTATGCATATTGATAATGCTCTCGGCATCATCTATGCAGTAATGGACACTCTGGAAATATTCCATCGGCAGGGTCATTATTTCGGGATCCTGTCTCCCTACGATATTTATATCCTGAACACCGGGGAAGTGAAGATCATGACTTCCGGAAGGATTCCTTTACTCCCTGAACTGGATCATCAGGACTCTGCAAATATGGGGAACAGGATTTATATGGCACCGGAGTTATTCGGACAGAATTCCATCAGGAAGCCGGAGCAATGTGATGTTTACACAGTCTCTGCTATTTTCTACGAGATGATCACAGGGTCACCGCCCCCCGGTCCTTCCGCCAGAATGCCACAGGACAACCTGCTTCCTCCTATAGACTATGAGATCGATATCTATGAAGACCAAAGCAATGTGATCCTGAATGGCCTGAATATGAACCCCCATCAGCGTACCGGCTCCATCCGTGAGATGAAGCGTCAGCTGAGTTCCATCAAAGAAGTACCCAGACATTAGGAGGATGATTATGGCAAATGGATTTAAAAGACCCGGTCCCATCGGCGAGAACCCGGATTCTGCCGCATACAGAAAGGAAGATGCCGGCTTTTATGTCTCAGGCATGGGGTATAAAGCAGAAGATTATGAGCATACCATGTCTCATTTTAACCGGACAGATCCTTCGCCGGACGGAACGATGTCCTATTCCCGTCCTCCGGAAACTGTCAGTTCCAATGATCTGGGTATTATTATTGTAAGCCGGACAGACGGCGTGCGGGAGATTTCCCTTTCTTCCTTCCGGAAGGAAATGATACTGGTGGGTAGGGACAACGATCGTGCTGATATCAATATCGCCTCCAAAACTGTAGGCCGTCAGCATGGAACCTTCCGCTATAGTGGGGGAGATTTCTATTATTACGATGAGAATTCCACCAACGGTTCTTATTATCTGAATAACGGACATTATATCCGCATCGAGCCCAATCGTCTGGTGGGCCCACTTAGAGCCGGCATGATCTTTGTCATCGGCAAGGAGCGGATTGATCTGGGACCTGATTATGAATCGGTCTTAATGATCATCACCAGCGGAACCATTTCCAA
>CACXGS010000068.1 GCA_902767195.1 uncultured Lachnospiraceae bacterium
TATCATCACAGAACCACCCATTTTCCAGCTTTTGTCGACCCCTGATGCTCAATTCTTCCAGCCTTTTTCAGTTTATCCAGTTGATACCTTGCCGACTGTTCAGATATTTCGAATATCTGGGCAATTTCTTTCCTGGTTGATTCCGGCTTTTCCATAAGTAGGTTAATTATTTTTTCCTCAATAGATGTTTCTTTCTCTCCTCCTTGGCGGTTTTCATGGTGGTTTTCTTAGCGGTTTTCTTGGCGGTCACCACCAAGAAACTCCTCCTCATTCTGAATCCGGGCATATTCCTCATTCACATAAGCAACAGCCAAGGTATAATCATCTGTATCATTGTTTGAGCTAAATACAAGCTTCGGCGAGCCGTTTTCCTCCATAGCCCTTTTTGCTCTCCGTATACCGGAACCATAAGATTGAATCAGGTCGAGTTTGAAGAACATATCCTTCAACTCGTCATTTATATATTGGCGATCAGTAAAGACGGTCTGGTTATTCAGATCCTCAATGGTCACAGGAGGCAATCCGAGCCAATTTTTTATATCGTCAAAATAATTGTCTTCCATATATTCTTTGAAGTCCTTATATTTCCCTGTACCAAACACCTTCAACTTTTATCTCTATATATGCTTTCTTATGCTCCGCTCTTTCCAGATTTAGCCTTTCAGTCTCCATAAGCTCGACTTATCCGATTGCTGTTCTATGATCACAATCCCACCCTTTATACGGTTAACCGTGGTCATTGAATATCCCGTTTTGGCTCTCCCGCAACGATCAGGCATTTCTTTCCCTTGAATGCAAAGCCGTACTTAAGTATCTTATCTTCAGGTATTCCCTGGGCGATAAGATCTGCCGCGTACTTCTTCTCCTCGATTTGGGAGAGGGCATTGGCTGCCGTATCCTTAAGATTGTCTTCATTGTCATATTCCTTGTCATAGACCTTAAATTCTATGATCACGGCCACATCATTCTTGTTCTTGGGCTCAAGCACCACGTCATAGCGTCCGTAGCCGCTCTCGCGATTGGACTTCACTACATAATTCTTCGCATTATCTACCAACAATCCAAGCACAAAGCCGTGGTAGAACTTCTCAGGCTCTTCTTCCTCCGAGGGTTTCTGGCCTGCATCGAAATAACTGAAGGTATTGAGTGCCACCTTATTCATATATGTGTTCATGCCTCGAAGGTCGCATTTAAACATGGCTTTGACAAATTCATTAAAAGATCTGTCTTTCTTAAACCAGCCTGTCACCATCTTTTCAAACATCTTCTTGACTTCGAAATTGGTGAGCACCAGTCTGTAGATCGCTGTATCCTCCGGCACCTCCTGAATGATCTTGACACATTTCATGTAACCGGTTGCAAGTAACAGACTCCATATTGCATCTGTATTTCCATCCAGATCATTAAACACGATCTGCTCATCCATAGGCACCTCTACGCACCCACCGGTGATAAGTTTCTCAAAATCCATCTTGATATTTGGATCACCACTTTGTATCAGATGCCCCACAAGGCCATTCCCACTGGTGTTTGCCCAATAGGTATCGAATTTTCCACAATCAAGAAAATACGTGATAGACCAGGGATTGTATATATCCTTGTGTGAACCGAAGGTAAACCCGTCATACCAAAGCTTTACCTCTTCCTTGTCCGCTGCTGTATATCCCTGCTCATCAAGGGCAGCAAATACTTCCTCTTCCGTAAATCCGAAGTCCGTTGCATATTTATCAGATGTTGTTGTAACAACCGTCAGGTTATTCAGATCAGAGAATATTGACTCCTTGCTGACCCTCGTGATACCCGTCATGATCGCCCTTTCCATGGATGGATTGGTCTTGAAGGTGTTGTTGAAAAGGCTTCTGATAAATGCTGTCATCTCATCCCAGTATCCCTGAATATATGCCTCCTGAAGCGGAGTATCGTATTCATCAAGGAATATGAGAACCCTTTTACCATGATATTTCTCGAGCATTTTTGAAAGCAGATTCAATGAGATGGCTGCAGTCACATCATCCATATCTTCATCTACTCCATCAAAAAGCTTCAACTGCTTTTTATCGAATCCATCATAATCCAGGAGATATGAATAATCCGAATATAGGTTAGCAATAGCTATCTTGATCGTTTTTATCGTATCCTCATAATTCTTTCCCTTCACTCCCGCAAAGCTTAAAAAAATGACCGGATATGTTCCCTGAAGCTTACGAAACTTCTCTTCCTTCCAGATATCAAGTCCTTCAAAGAGATCGCTTCTTCCTGCATATTTATTGGAGAAGAAGTAATCGCACATGTTCATAGTTATAGTTTTTCCAAAACGACGCGGGCGGGTAATAAGGGTAACTGCATCACCACTTTCCCACCAGTCTTTGATAAATCCTGTCTTATCTATGTAAAAATAATCATTCTCTATCAAGCTTGCATAATCCTGCGTTCCTATTGCAACCTGTCTTGCCATCTTCTCACCTCCAAGATCACGTACCTATATATAGTCTTACTGTGTAAACAACTACTTGTTCATATTTTAGTGGTCCTCAGAGAAAAATATGCTTTTGTGCAAGCTCATTTTGTCCCTCTTACCTTGTCATCATATCATAACTTCTGCTTTTTATCTACCAAAACAATCCTCCGATATACTCCATAACACTGAGTATATCGGAGAATTTGGATCCTATTCTTCAAATGAAAGTTACTGTCGTTTACTGTTATATCATGCATTCTTAGGCAATAAATGCAGATCAAAAATCCCCGGTACCCTCCGCTTTACACAGAGAATATCGAGGATATATGATCATTTTTATGATAGCACGACAAAAATCCAAAAGCAATGTAGTCGTGCGCAGACACCAGTCTACTTCACAATACTGTTAATTGAAAAAGTAAATGCAACCCCCAAGACTTCAAAGGGGCGCGTTTACTCTTACAAACATGGGGGTTGCGTTTACCCTTACAAAGTTGCAGTTACTTTTTCAACTGACACTCCCAACGGAGAGGTCACCGGACAGCAAATCAGTGCATCATCGCTTGATGATGTTGCAAAAAAGATAAAAGATGCCATCAAACCGACGATCTATCCGGAAATCAAGAAAGAGAGACTGGACAACAGGGATGTCATCAGGGTGGATTTTTCCGGTAAGGAGAAACCCTATTCTTCTTTTGGCCGATATTACAAAAGAGTATTTGACCGAACCGAGGAAATGACACCAGATGAATTGAAGAGAATGATGGCTGAAACAGACAGGTCTTCACATTGGGAGAACAACCTGACTAAATATGGTCTTGACGCCGTTGACAAAGCTGCTCTTGAAGAATTCTACAAAAGAGCTGTCTCATGTGGCAGGCTGGAAGA
>CACXGS010000069.1 GCA_902767195.1 uncultured Lachnospiraceae bacterium
AGATCCACAATGACATTTTTCTCAAACAGCTCTTCCGGTGGAAGTTCATCCGCAACAAAGATAGTGCCGTTGATGCCCGTCGTAAGCGCCTGCAGTCTTGTCAACAGCGATCCCTTATAGGCGCCCTTGTTCTCCGCATCATATTCGCTGGTATCGATGATCTCTTTAATATTTCTCGCCACATCCGCAAAATTCGGATAGATATTCTCTCCGTATCGGTTGACTGAGCGCATAAGATCCCATCCGCAGTCCGTGTAAGATTTCTCAATCGCACTCTTTAGAACCGCGGGCATAGCCGCATACATGGGCCAGCAGACATTGAAGATCTCCACAAGGCGATCCAAATGTTCAAAAACGTGAATACCGGCAGGAAAACTAAATGGATTCAGCCGGAGCATCGGGCTGCAATAAGGATTTGTCCCATAAACCGATACGCCGTGGTCCATGCCAAAAATTTCTTTATACTCTCCCTTTGCCGGTTCAATAACAAGGAACTTAATCCCTTGCTCCAACGCCTCATCAATCATCTGATAGACAGTATTACTCTTACCCGAGCCGGTACTGCCCGTTATGAAGGTATGAGACGCCAGGGAGTCTTTTGTCAGCGAGACCACGCCTGTCTCTACATGATTCATATGGAAAATATGGCCAAGGTTCAACTTGTTCTTTCCATAGACGGACTCATAAGTCACGACGTTTCGCCCGAATTCAGCACATTCAAGGACAGGAAAACCTGCAACAGAATGCTTCGGAAAGTTTAATGAATATGCGAGCTCCTTTCCGGAAAGACTTGTCGCTGCAGATACAACTGCAGGATATGCATAATACTCCTGATCTTCATCTACAAGAGCCGGTTTAAGACCAAAAAGCGGATGTCTCAGTTCCCGCAGGTAACCGCAAATTTCATGAGCAGATTTACTATTTTCCCCCATATCGCCTCGCCACAGGTTGACTGCTGTCTGTGACATGTAGGAGCTGTCGCCTTGCGTCAGAGCAAGATATGTATGTGCAACATTGTTGGCTACATTTTGGTCTTCACTGAGTACATATGCAGCAAAATCCCACATGCCCAGCGCTGTGCTCTGCTCAAGACGTTTCATCTTCTCTTCAAGGATCTGCAGCGTATGCTTAATATTGAAATTGGTAAACGACTGCTGAATTCCTTCATTCATACCAACCATCGCGTTGACGTTGGAAGACCGAGCAAAGTTGGCGCCAAAGTTTCCTCCAAAATTCACTGCACGGGAGATTCCCTTTGCTGTGGATACCGAGTTGGTGACTGCTTTTCCAAGTGTTCTGGTTACAGCTTTGCCGACATTCTTGGCAATTGCCTTTCCTTCAGCAGTACCAATCGTTTTAGCGACATTTTTCGCTATCGCTTGTGCTTGTGACTGCGTTGATGTTTGAGTAAAACCTTGTGATAAACCTTCTGTAAACGTATTTGAAAATGAAGAGCCGGTTTGTTGTGCAATAGTAGTGCTTTTTCCATCAGCCTTCGCAACAGAGCCGTTTACTCCAAGATTAAGTCCCTCTCCTCCCAGTCCAATATGGGCACCTACTTGTTTTGTATCCGTATGGCTTTCCATAAAAGCCTCCGAAGTCGCTTCTGTTCTCCCTTCACTACGAGCATTGCTTCTGTTATGCATCGTGGAATCACTGGAAGATTCTGCTTGTGAGATGGTGTCGGTTTTGGTTTCTCCTTCCGTCTTATTCTCGGTCTTAGTCTGGGAATCTGTCTCTGTTTTGTTCGACGAATCCGTCTGTGCAGACGAATCCGACTCCGTCTCCCCCTTCGTATTTGTCACAGTATTCGTGATCCCCCTCTGCACGCCCGCACTGACACCGGCATTCACACCGAAGGAAGCCATAGAGTTGAAGGAATCAGATTCCGTGTATGTGTAGTTGGTCTGCCAGCCGGCATAAGGTGCCAGTCCGGTGTAAAGCTCTGCAAGGCGCAGCTTTCTGTCCTCCACGTCCTTGATCGGTGTGGCCAAAAGGACCAGGATGTATTCTTTTGTATGTGTGTCGGGGATAATACCATCGAGCAGCTTCTCAATTGTCTGACTGACAAACTTCTCCGATTTCTCTGCCGGAATGTTGGAAGCACTGGCAACAGAATACGCCCGGTTATTATTCATACAAGGAAGGACGCCGCGGCAGTCCTTGTCTGTCCACTCCGCCCCTGGGAAATTACCGCGGATCGCCTCTGCAAGCCGCTGCCGATAGTTTTCAACATTGACATTATCGTTGGCGTTCTGCGTATTAGTCACAGCGAGATAGACCCTTGTTGCATCCACTGTGCGATGAAATACAAGGGCAATATTGCAGTCCTCGTTGGAGAGAACCTCATAGACATTGACGAGTTTCTCAAGACTGTTCTCTTTTTTGTCGTTTACCCACTTTGTGATGTTAAAATATCGAATGTTGTAGGCCGTTTGAAAATCTCTGTCATATTCAATTGTCCGTTCGATCGGAACATAGTAGTCTCTCAGATGCCGCAGATATTCGTTGTAGATTTCTATACTTTCTGCTGCCAGCAGTCTGCAGGTCATCTCTTCTACAGCTTCGGCGCTCATATCCGGCATGCTGCTCAGATATACTTCTCTTCTGCCGGCCAGATCATTTAACTGCTCCGGGCTGAGTGTAGATAAATCCGCTATTTTGTCTGCTGCTTTAATACCGGCTTTTGTAATGAAATTTCTTATGCCCATGAGCACTCCTTCTCCGCATCACTTTAATTCGGCTGTCCTGCATCCGTCTTCCAGTCCATCATTCCTCTAAGTTGTTCTTTGTACTCAGCTAATCTGACCTGCCGTTTCTCGTGATCCTCGATATCAGCAGTGATCTTCCTGATCTTGTCTGCAAGTTTCGACAGCTCCGGGCTGTAATTGACAATATTATCCTTTATTTCCTCGAGCAGGCTGTCAATCCACTGTCTGGCACTGTCGTTATGGCTTTCCTTAATCACTTTAAACCTGTCATCAATGCTCTTTTTCATATTGGCATTATAGTTTTCTGCCATCTTGTCGAGCATAAGATGATCCGAAAAGCGAATTGTTCTGCCAAGCACCTGAATGCTTTTCTCAAAGTTTTCCTTTTGGAACATTCCCTGCGCATCAACTTCCGGGAAGTCAAGCTTATGATAAGTGATAATGATCTGTTCCAGTTCCTTCTTCTGCGTGTCCGTGAGTTCATCAGCGCCGGTGATCAGAAGTGCAAGTGCATTGCGCAGGTTCTCCGTCTTGGAGGACCAGTACTGCTTAGACTCGCGGTCAAGCGTCTGATATGTGGCCTCCATCTTTTCAAGGAACACATCCTTAACATATGACATCAGCTTGTCAGCGACAATTCTGTCAACGGAATGCCGGAGATCTCTCTTTGTTTTATAAGAATCCATTGTTTTAGCAAGATCCGATCGGACTGTGTTCCACGCGTTTGTCAGATTCTCTGCTTTGCCCTCTTTGAGAACCTTTCCGGCATTAGCTCTGAGATTGCTGAACAGGCTGGTCCTGGCGTTCTCCGCTTCTTCAGAGCGCTCTTCAAAATTACTCGCAGCATCCTGCTCCGCTGTGTATTTTGTCTCCTGTTCTTTCAGACCTTCCTCTGAGAATACATGGTCGGCTCCCTCCATATACTGAGCCATGTGCTCGTCGTATTCTCCCTGGATCTTTGCATAGTGCTCATCGGTCAGGTTACTGATCTCTTCAATCAACCTTTTCTTGTCCTCGTCGAGCTTGTTGTTGATAGTCTGGCGTGTATCCTCCTTGTCCTTTTTACTCTCCTCGATGTCTTCCTTTGTAATGTCCATCACCCGGTTCAGGAACATCTGCGACTGATAGCACTTGTTGTATGCGGAATACTTGCCGGCAAACACTTCAATCTCCGACTCCACACTGAATAGTCCGCTGTTTGCATAGATAAGCTCTGTTTGCTTCGCAGCTGTGATATCAGCCCTGTTTTTGATCTGCTCAGGCAGAATATTGTAGATATAAAGAGTCTTGTAGCGCCTGTGATTCGGGTCTTCATACTTGGATCTCTGGTCCTCAAAAATCTCATCGTAATATTCGTCGACAAAATCAGCGCCGTTTTTGGAACCCAATCCCAGTATCGATGAAACATAGAACAGGCCGCCCGCATACAGGTTTCTCGGCACCGCCTGCCGGAGCACACGATTCCTCTCCTGCTCCGAATTTTCTTTTCTCAGAAGGCCGGGGCCATCCGCTTTGTTGACGACGATCATCGTAAACCTGTTGTCCAGTTCGTCCATCTCTCTGATCATGCGATAGAGATTCTCGTTGTCCGTACTGTCAAGTGCTTCCGGAGTGGAAAGGAAAATGGGCAGACCGTTTGTCATATTAGCCATTGCATGTTTGAGCACCTGCAGATGTTTTGCATTGGATGCAGAGTTGGAACCTGGCGTGTCAAATATAACGAATGGATGCTGTGTATTTGCCAGTACGCCGTTCCTGAAGGGAATCTCCACTTCGATCAGATCGGAGATCTGGTCAATATCATCTCTGTTTTCAAAGTCATTGACATACTTCACGACTATTCCGACTCTTTCCGTCAGGTTGTCCGGAGTACTCTCAATAAACATGCTCTTCAGTTCTTTGATAAAATCGTCTTCCGGCGCCGTTGTCTTCAGGGTTATTTCATTGGCTGTAAAGTCGATCTCCGTATCATATCCCAAATACTGGAATTTGACAGATGCACGGTCGGTATACTTTGCTCTGGAAATCTTGTATATTTTGGCCGTGACAGGCTCTACGCCGCTGGGAAGGATCTCGCTTCCGATCAGTGCGTTGATAAAAGTCGATTTGCCGGCACTGTAGTTGCCCAGCGCACAGATTGGCACCACATCGCTGGAAGCATCTTTAAAACGGGTCAGATCCCGCTCTATTCTCTCATGGTCTGCACTCTTCATGATAAGCGGATCCATCTCGCTGAAGAGCTCACGAACAAGAGGCAAAATGTCTCTGGCGTTTTCCAGATATGTGCCTTCTTTGGCGACCGTCACCTTATCTATGTGATTTTTATCCTTACTGACTTCCTCCAGCTCACGGAATTCATCAGCGGTTCCCTGAAAAACGATTTCTGTCTTAGCACCGGGGATTCCATACTCCTCAATTATGAAATCCACGATGTCCTTGGCATGAAAAGGAAAGAAACCGCCAAGCAGTTCCTGCTTCAATAATTTACTGTTGGGGTTATGTTCGACGTCAATTTCCTGCCATTCGCCGGTACCGTCGTCGCGGCGCTGAAATCTGATTTGCTTTTTATATGGATTACTGATTATTCTGATTGCAGACATGATATTCGCCCCTTCAAAACTATTAAAACTATTTGCTCCGTGGTGTCAGGCACTCTTTAGAAAACGCCATACATGTATAATGATTTTTCAGAGTGCCTGTCTCTTTTCTTGTCGCATAAAAAGGCTTGCCGCGTATGTGTGGCAAGCCAAATTACTGTTGTCATAAGTCTTATTAAGTCATATGATACGCGCAGTTATATTAT
>CACXGS010000070.1 GCA_902767195.1 uncultured Lachnospiraceae bacterium
ATTGTTAATCTCTGGTTCAAATAATTGAATGGTCATGATTCCTTATCCTTTCTTGTCTTTCGATGGGGTTTAGGGCTTGCGAGGTTTGCCCCAAAATGTAGGGCAAACCTCCGCCCTACGGAACTTGTGCTATACAAGTTCCCTGCTTGCTAAAAAACTTCCCGAAATAATACTTCTAAGTTCTTTCGTTCCTCCAGTGACGGTCGTGACGATGGTGACGGTCTTTTGAGGACCGCCCCACCCCCGCAAACATCGTCACGGTCGTCACACATCGTCACGCATCAACGTTAGGATCCATCCAGCTGATTATTGCTCCATTTTTTGTGCCTGAATGATAAACACGTTTGAGACCCATCGGATTAAACTGTTTGGATCCTCGGGGAAAATTATTTGCTTATTCTCTGTATTAGATGATGCTGTTATTTCTTGCACCTTTTTGCTGGTACCAGAATCTTCGTTACCGCGTATTTTCTTTTATCTATAATATATGATTCGGCATAATCTGTGTCAATGAATTACCGGTTCTGGACACTGCCTATATCCTAACAGCCGGATAGCAGCCTGTTCTGTCCTGTACAGACTTTTGTACTTCAAAAAAGATAGAATTTCTTCAGAAAAGCAGGAACAATTAACCTGTTTTCGTGACATATCTTATTAGAGGGAGTGCTTCAAAGGGGAAATCGATGCCAATAATGCGCACTGTCAAAGGGACAGGTGAGATCGTCCCGTATAAATGGGCGGACTATATCATTCCGTTTCTGGCTATACCAAAAGAATACCTGAAAGGTTTGGATCCCAAGGTGCTGTCGCTGCCAAGGACAGCGCGGAGCTTTAAAATGGATCGAAGTGTAATGGATTTTGTGGAAAGCGACTATTTCAGGCTCCTGATTGTTGATGTTTATGCCTTTATGGTCTGGCCGTTCTTAAACAACGAAGACTATATGGAGATCTATTCCGGATACGACCCCATCTGGAAGATCGCGCATATCCCGGAGATCTGGATAAATGCTCTCATAGAACTTGAAAGGATTCCGATGACTCAGACCTGGCTTCAGGAGGCTGATCCGGACGAATATATGGGCTTTATCCCGCTCAGGGAAATGGATCTGTATTTGTCAGTGGCCGTTCCATATGCCCTGAAAAGGTATAACCTAAGAGAGATGGTCGACTATGTACAAAAGCACCACTGCTTTGAGGATTTCGATTACAGAAAAAGTCAGAAGAAAACACAGTTCTTCAATAAATGGTATCACATCCGAACAAAACACCCTATGGCATCCCTTGATGATTATATGGAGGACTTCAGAGAAAGCCATGACGGACAGGAATGGGATGTCATGGATGAGTCTCCCGGTTTTGAAAGCGATGTCGAGACCAAAGTTCTGGCAGACCAGTTTATGACAATGCTCTCCGAAAAAGACCGACGGATCCTCGAGCTTAGGCTTCAGGAATGGACGCTGGAGGAGATCGCAGAAGAGCTGGGATATGCAAATCATACCGGTGTCCTTAAGCGCATCCGTAAGATCGGACAGGCTTTTGAAAAATTCGCCGATGTTGATTACGACTTCGAAGGACGCAGAATATTATAACACTTGCTGCTAGTATTAAGGCCGCGTAAACAAGCGCGGCCTTTTTATATATTAATTAACCTTTTTCAGCGCGGCTGAGCTTTGCATCGAATAAAGATATTGACTGGTCTTTTTTGCAGGCTCAGAGCGGAGAAAAACGCCGAAAACCACCCCAAAACGGTGCCTTATAACGGGGTGACCACCGGCGTGTTTTTTATTGTATGGCGTAAGGCAGATGGGAGGTGAATATCGTGCCGAGAATGCCGAAACATGTGAAGGAAGAGATGGCGTTCTTCCTGAACGAACACGGCCGAATCACATATAATGCGCAATGCAAAAAATGTGAATACGGCTGCAAACAGAGCTTTCGTATCAGATGGATCTACTGCCCGAAGGATCTGAAACAGAAAGCAGAAGAACTTGAAGAGAAAAAGGCCCTTGCCAGGGGCCGGAAAGGAGAAGAATGGCAAACAAAAGGATGTTCAGTAAAGAAATCACAAACACGGACCGTTTCCAGTCGCTGAAGATATCCGCGCAGGCGCTGTACTTCCATCTGGGAGTAAACGCAGACGATGATGGATTCATAGGCAATCCACTGTCGATCACGAAATGCATCGGTGCGACGACAAATGACCTGAAGATTCTGGTTGAAAACGGATATCTTATCCCCTTCAATGGGGGCGTATATCTGATAACGGACTGGTTCATAAACAACTACATCCGTGCGGATCGCCGCAAGCCGACGATCTATCAGGAGTTTTACAGTATGGTCCGGTGTGATGACAACCAGCGGTATGTCATCTGCCCGTCAGTTGATATACCAATGGTAGACCCAGATAAGA
>CACXGS010000071.1 GCA_902767195.1 uncultured Lachnospiraceae bacterium
ATCGATAGAATTTACTCGTGCACTGGAATTTACTTTTTCAAGTAAGCGAAATATAGTATTTCTCTATTCGTCTTCACCTTTCCCAGGCTTTGTTTTTATGATAAAATATCATCAGAAAATGTCAGATTTTTAGAGGATTCATAGAGACAAAAAGAGGATAACAAATATGACAAGAAGAAAATGCGCATGCTTAACTGTAATCACTGCTTTCATAGCGATTCTGTTCACATTTGCCGGCTTCTTTACACCGGTTGATGCAGCATCACCTGCCAGAGTTTCTGATATCAGCATTCAGGTAACAAGCCGTCCTTTGGCAAAACTCACCTGGTCTAAACTTAATTGCGACGGCTATAAAGTCTATCGCGACAGCAAAGCCATCGCACGCGTTGAAGCGGGATCGGCTGACGATCAGATCAGCTATGTCGATGACAGTATAGCTCCCGCAGGATCCTACAAATATTATGTCAGATCTTATAATATCGAGAACGGCAAAGAGGTGTACGGTTCTTCTTCCCCTGTGGTTAAGATCACAGGCGGGTATACTTATGAGCCAGCCGGGACCAGCAAGGTCAGGCTGACAGGCTATACAGGCCACGACCAGAAACTGGTGATTCCGGATACGATCGATGGCAAGACAGTCACCGAGATCGGCGACGGCTGTTTCAGTGGCAACGCATGGCCGAAACGGGTGACGGTTCCTGAAGGAGTCATCCGATTAGGCAACTACAGTTTTGAAAGCTGCAGTCTTATGCAGAAGGTATTTCTTCCTGACTCACTGGAAACGATCGGAGAAGGAGCCTTCTCCGGATGCGGAAGCCTGGTGCTGGCAGACATGAACGAAGGCATAACATCGATCGGGGATGGTGCATTCCTGGCATGTCTTGATCTGAGCCAGATCGTACTCCCGGCCAGTCTGCGGTCACTGGGAAAATACTCTTTCGCCCTTTGTGAATCCCTCTCCCTCGTTAAATTCATGGGGGAAGACAATAAGAACCTGACTGAGATCCCTGAACGCGCATTTTGCTGGTGCTCAAATCTTCAGAAAATGAATCTCCCTTCAGGAGTAACCAAGATCGGAAAGCGTGCTTTTTTTAAATGCAATGAGCTCAGCTCACTCGGAGGTAATCTTTATCTGACTGAAATAGGCGACTATGCATTTGAAGAAACACAGGTCCGTAATATCTACCCTATCCTTGCAGATGATTGTGCTTGCGGATTTGGGGTATTTGCGAAAAATGAAACCGACAGCTTCCAGGCACAATATAACGATGCCGATAAGCGCTACGAAAGCTGCTTCGGGGAGGCATCCCATGTCTTTCTCCCCTCTTCCGTAATCCTTAAAGAAGGAACCTTTTACGGTTCTACGATCAACGGGATTGAAATAAATGACGGGGAATCTCCCGCTAATTTCAAGCTAATAGACGGGAGCCTTTACTCAAGCGACGGAAAGACTCTCTTAGTGTATTTCCCTACTGAGATCAATGAGGATTACACATACGTTCAGACAGACGAATCGCTCCAGGGTATTTTCCATGTGCCGGAAGGAGTCGAAAGGATCGCATCCTATGCATTTTTTAACTGCGGGCTGAAAAAAATCTATCTTCCTTCAACAGTAACAGATATCGGAGAGCATGCTTTCACGAGAAGCGGCATCAATCCTGACGGAGGACAGATCGTAGATATGGATGATAAGCCTCTGGATCTTTCCACGATCAGTGTCAGTGATAACGCCTTTGATAAATGGTCCCTGACATATGAAGGCGAGAATTATCCGGAGCCGTCGGAAACCCCTGCATACAGTTTTGAGCCGGCAACCCATGGTCCGTTCCCGGGAACATATTCCGTAAAATCTCTGGCCGGTGACAAGAGTCTGTACAGCGATAAGGACTTTGAAGGTTACGCGGATATCTCTGCCGATTTCGACAAATGGTGTCAAGCATACATGGAAGCCAATTCGGATATTATGCCTATGGACTATGACCTCAAAACCCTGGCGCCATATTGTAATCTGTACAAGGGTGACAACCACTATAATCAGATGGCAAGCATTTTGAACGGTGACGCAGGATGGATACCGGAAGCGGTAAAACATGCAGGTTATGAATATGAGGAAATGTACCGGATCGTTGATCACGGTCTTCTCACAGAGCTTACCCGAGGCCGGATATACGGGAATCTGCTTCTCTACAGTGGTGTGTCTCAGGCATGTGTTGAGACGATTGCCGGAGTTGAGCCGGGTAAGCCTGTATCCACAGAGGACCTGATCAATGCGATCGGATCGGTATATACAGAAAAAGCCATGATGAGCACGTCTGCATCTTCCAGTGTGTCATATGGTTTTTCCGAAGATTCGGGAGTGATGCTTTACGTACTGGCTTCCAAGGAAGCCCTGGACAGCCTTGGCACATTCTGTGTTGACTGTTTTAATGGTGCCTCAGGGAATGGCGGTGAAGAAGAGATCCTCTTCAATGCCGGAGCCAGACTCAAAGTGCTGGATGTTGGAACATCCGAATTTAACGTATGGGGTCAGACGGGAACACGCACCTACATCATCGTACAGCTGCTCGAGGATGAAAAAGATCCAAGCGAACCTCTGGATGGGGAAACCGATCCGGAAGCCGCCAAAGATAAAGACTCCACTGCACCTAAAACCGCTAAGAAGGCCAACCCTCTCCCAGTCAAGGGCAAGACTGTGAAAGTGAAATACAAAAAACTGAAGAAAAAGACTTTGAAACTGCCTGTCTCAAAGATCATAGCACGCGCTAAGTCAGGTCACGGCAAGAAGTCCTACAAGCTTGTTTCAGCAAAGAAAGGCAAAAAGAACTTCAGGAAATACTTCAAGATCAACAAGAAAACCGGCAGATTAAGAATAAAGAAAGGGCTGAAAAAAGGCACCTACAAGTTAAAGGTCAAAGTCCGGGCAGCCGGTAATAAAGTGTACAAGGCTTCCCCTGTAAAGACCGTAAAAATCAGAATCAGAGTCAAATAACCGAGCCATGATAAAAGCCGGAATATCGCTGCAACAGGCGGTATTCCGGCTCTTTTTCTTTCTGTAATACTTTTTATAAAATCTTTTCCCGGGTATTACTGCCCATTCAAGTGAGAGGTATCATAGCAGTCCGGAAAGATCAACCCATTCAGGACCCAGACATCTGACAGATCCGGTCCCCCATCTTCCCCGATCGTACAGATCAGGTAATCTCCTTCGCCATGGGTGGCATTCGGCAGATTTGTGTGCAGCACATCTCCCTGGGCAGTCTCCACAATTACGG
>CACXGS010000072.1 GCA_902767195.1 uncultured Lachnospiraceae bacterium
CATCGGATACGATGGATCTCTCAGAGAAGCATCTGTCATATTTTGCTGCGACACCCATTGATGATCCGGATAATCCGCAGAATGGCGAGGGAGTGATCGGAGGATCAGACGTTTCGGACCGCTATGATCTTGGCGGCATGGCCCCCACAGCAACCAGCCTTTTTGCTCAGGGAGTCGGGCCTGTGCTGGAGAGCGAAAACGAATTGTTTGTTTATAAAGGGGTAAAGGGATTGGTAACGAAAGATGAGATCAACGGAGTTCTGGCCAACTACTGTTACAGTCCCAACGATGACTGGACGATTCCGGAATCTCTGCGATTCAATCATACCTTTTTCCTGAAAGAGTCTTATATGCTCCCTTCTCCTGCCATTATTGATGAGGGGAATATCGATTCATCATACGAGTATAATCCTGCCGGTACAGCGGCCATCAAGGAACAGCTGTACCAAAAGCGCGGTGTCCAGATCGGATACTGGGATGATACCTTCAGTCCTGCTCTGGATGAATGTGGAGAATTCATCAGCAGCAAGTGGGCTCAGTATACTTATAAGCTCAGAGGACCAAGACATGCGGTCTGTATTGTTGGCTGGGATGATAATTATCCCCGGGAAAACTTTATTGAAGGTCATCAGCCGCCGGAAGATATGTTCCCTGACGGACGTCACGAGGGCGCGAAAGACGGAGGCAACGGAGCATGGCTTGTCAAAAACAGCTGGGGATCCGGTGAGGAGCCATTCCCGAACAAGGGAGAAGGCCTATGGGGACTGCTTCAGGGACAGGATGATTACAATTCCTCAGATGCTCAGGAAGAACACTATGCGGCAAAGTCAGACATTCACACCGGTTATTTCTGGCTCTCTTATTATGATCAGAGCATTGCGACACCCGAGGCTCTGGACTTTGAGAAGAGCAGCACAGAGGATACCCGCGTAACGGATCAGCATGATTATATGCCGGTAAAAGAAGTTTATGCAGCAAATGTTGAAGATGCTGTAAGTATGGCCAATGTATTTGAGGCAGGTGTGTGTCAGGAGCTGCAGCAGGTATCCTGTCTGACATCTTATCCCAATACGGAAGTAACTTTTGATATATATCTCCTGTCGAAGGATTTTTCGACGCCGGTTGATGGTCTTCTTATGGACAAAGTGACAGAGACTTTCGATTATGGCGGATTCCACAGAATTAAATTGAACAAACCCTTTATGGTTATGAAAGGGCAGTCCTATTCCATCGTTGTGACACAGAAAACTCCGGAAGGGAAATATGCTGTCAATGCACAGACTGCTTATGGGGGCAGGGAGGATGACCTGTGCGCACTTGGTGTGATTAATAAAGGAGAAAGCTATCTGCTGACAGGCGACACATGGAATGACTTCAGTAAAAAAGAACTGCAGAATTCACTGCTGGTTAAGGCAGAAAGATCAACGGATGAAATGCAGGTTGACAATTTCCCGATTAAGGGATTTGGTGAGAAAAAGCCGAATCTTGTCATGAAATTCGGTACGAACGGAGCCCCGATTCCCCCATTTCCGGGAGAGGAACCGGAACCCTCCTACTTTCTGCTGAATATTGAAGGAGATGCAGATGCAGCCATCCCTGATAATATGAAATTAGAATGGAAACTGAATGAGGGTGCTGATGATATCCTTACAATGAAAGACGGAAGAACAGCAAATCGTAAGACCTTCTATGGAAAAAAAGTGGGCAGAGTCCGATTAACTGTTACAGCCGAGGGAATCGGAACCATCATTTATCCCATCAATATCACAATACCCGGCTGCTACATTCAGGAGCTTAAGACGGGAAAAGAATCATTAGACCTGACTTTGATGGATATAAGTTTTACCGGAATTGAGGGTTATGAAGTCAGTTACCGGGTAAAGGGCAGCTCTTCCTGGAAGACCGTACAGTTCGGTCCCGAATCCACTATGGTTAGCCTGAGCGGACTGAATACGGAAAAACAATATGAGGTGAAAGCCCGCGCCTGGACAACGGACTCCTTCGGAAAATATTACGGTCCCTACGGAGAGATTAAATTGAGTGATGCAAAAGAAGGGACAAGTACCCTGAAAGTCTCTCCGAAAAAGTTAAAAGTGAAAGCCATGGCCCTTAAAAAGAAAGATGTGACCTTTAAACGTGGGGCAGTTATGAAAGTGTCCGGTGCCAAAGGCAAGGTCACTTACAAGATTGTCAGCGTAGCGAAAAAGAAATTTAAAAAGAAGTTTAAAATCAATAAGAAAACAGGAAAGCTCAGAGTGAAAAAAGGCCTGAGGAAAGGCACTTATAAAGTGAAGATCAAAGTGCAGGATGCCGGTGCCGGATCCAGCAAAGCAGTCAGTAAAACAGTGACGGTTAAAGTTACTGTCAAATAGGGAGATGCTTGCCATGAAAGTAAAAGGATGGATAAAATACCTGACGGTCCTTCTTCTGTGTCTTGTGATGGTGTGGACCTGCAAAGCGGATTTCACAGAAGCGTCAGATAAAGAAGAGAAAACATATGTAAAAGGGCAGGTTATTGTCATGTTCCGCAATGGCGCGGTGAAGGATAGTGAGACGTCCTTAAAGTCCGCCCAAAAGCTCGAAAATGTTGATGCTGATTTCGGTGATGTAATGGATGCCACTGGCGAAGCCTCTGAAGCGGCCCGGGATGCCAAATCAGAGGTCAGTATTGTCGGGGACAGTCTGGGGGACGATTTTACGATTCTGGATTCCATCGCATTTGACGATGACTTAACCGTTGCTCTGGTATCTTCCGATGCATACGATACAGATACCATGATCAAAAAACTGTCGGCCAATAAAAATGTGGTATCCGCAGAACCCAATTATATCAGAACTCCCCAGAGTACCGACTATTCTTACTCTCTGAATGATGCGATGAATGCTTACAATTATCAGGCCAATAATCCTCTTGCTCACAATGATAAGGGCCTCGGTACGAGTATGCGGGGGAGCAATGTGGAAGTACCTCTCTCCACCAACTCCGGCAGTATCAGACTGACAGAGGAGGAGAAGGAAAAGGAAATGGTCGTTGCCATTGTGGATTCCGGAATTCTTATCGATCATGAGGATCTGAAAAATATGCTCTGGGAGAACCCTGGGGATATTGGCCTTGAAGGAGAGCATGGCTATAATTTCTACAATAATAATACAGACATCAAACCTACCTACTATCATGGGACTCACTGTTCCGGTATTCTGGCAGCCCAGGCGAATAATGGAGTCGGAATTGCAGGTACAGCAACAACTGCCGGAGCTAATGTAAAGATTATGATGCTGAGTACTGATTCGGCAGGAGAAGATTATGAAAATTACAACAGTTATAAAGAGATGGGTGCTCTTCATTATATACTTAAAGCGAAACAGCGAGGCGTCAATATCGTGGCCACCAGCAATTCCTGGACCAACCCGGGAAATATCAGCACCATTTTTGACGAGATTGTAAACCGGCTCGGTGAGGAAGGAATCCTGACATTTGTTGCTGCAGGAAATTACTGGAAGAATCTGGACAGGGACAGCGCTGAGGTGCCCGCCAGCGGTGACAGCCCCTATCTGGTTGTTGTCGGAGCAGCAGGCGTGTCCGGCCGGCCCGCTCCTTTTACGAATTTCGGAAAAAACAAAGTGGATGTGTTTGCTCCCGGGGTGAATATTCTTTCTACGGTCAGTTACAGCTGCTATTTTCCGAATATTTACAGCAGACAGAGGCGGATTGATACAACAGAATATTATGGTTTGTTCGATGGCAATATGGAATTCAGCAGGGATGAAGATGACAACCCTTGTGTAACCCCATCCAAAGGGGATACGGATGATACTGTCAAAGCTTTCGGAAGATCTGTATTCCATGCGCAGCCTTCTTCCTACAGTGGAGATGATGATGAGGAGGGCAGCCAGGAAACCGGGACGGAGACAACCTACGAACTGACAAAATCGACGGACAGATTATTTACAGATTCGGAGAATCCTGCCTCTCTCAAGTTGACGATTCATCATCCAAAACCTTATGTAAATTACTATTTTTATTTTCCTTATGAAAAAAACCCGGCTACCACCGGCATTGAAAATACCAAATTTTCGATTTATGTCATGAATAGCTTAGAAGAGGGAGACAAAGGCTATACTCTGCTTGGCGGAGAAGTACAAGTTGATGAGAACGGGGATTGCAGCCTTACAGGCTACGGGAACGGACCCAAAGATGCGATCAGTGATAAAGGCTGTGATGACGATGCACATATCTGTGAGAACTATACCGGACTAACCAATAATCTGATCATAGGTGCAGACGAACTGGAGGAATCGGGGAAATCTGTCGGAATCGGTATATGTTTATCAACAGTAGATACGG
>CACXGS010000073.1 GCA_902767195.1 uncultured Lachnospiraceae bacterium
AAGAGTTTGGCATCCGCCTCTGGTTAGCTCCTGGCATGAACATTCACAGGAATCCTCTCTGCGGCAGGAACTTCGAGTACTACTCCGAAGACCCGGTTCTGACCGGCCTCATGGCCGCAGCCATCACCCGGGGAGTCCAGGAAGATCCGACCACCGGAACCACGGTCAAGCATTTCTGCTGCAACAACCAGGAAGACAACCGCATGGGCTACGATGCCATCATCTCCGAGAGAGCCCTCCGGGAGATTTATTTAAGAGGCTTTGAGATTGCCGTCCGGCTGGCCCAGCCCCAGGCCATCATGACATCCTACAACCTGGTCAACGGAGAGCACACCGCCAACAGCGCCGATCTCTGCACCCAGGCAGCCCGCAGGGAATGGGGATTCCAGGGGCTGATCATGACCGACTGGACCACCACCTATGAGCACGGCGGCAGCATTTCCTGGAAATGTATCGCAGCCGGCAACGACCTGATCATGCCGGGATACGACGGAGACTTTGACAGCATCCGCCGGGCCCTGGCCTCGGGAGACCTGACAAGAGAGCAGCTGATCACCTGCGCGGCGCGGGTGGTTTCACTCAATCAAGAATGAAACTCCCTCCTGTGGAGGGGGAGATAGATATTTACCACAAAGTACTAAGTAGAAAGGAAGGATATTATGATCAGAAAAGCACAAGATACCAAAGTGAATTACAGAGAGCATATGAAAGGCGGCGAAGGCACCGTCAAAGTCACAGACTTCATCCTGTCACCAGACGAATTATGTGGAAAAGGCCGTCTCTTCGGACGCATCACCCTGGATCCGGGATGCACCATCGGATTCCATGTTCATGAAGGCGAGAGTGAGCTTTTCTATGTTATAAATGGCCCCCTCGACTACAATGACAACGGAGAGATCACCCGCGTAGACGAAGGCGATGTGATGATCTGTCCTCCCGGAAGCGGCCATGGCCTGATCAACAACACCGATAAGACCGCAGAGGTCATCGCTGTTATCGTCTACGAATAGAAGGGACCTTAAAAAGGTACCCGGTACCACTGTCACACTCATAGGAAAGGACCTGAATAGTAATGCCTTTGAATAATCAAGATCATCATTCTGCCACCTGTCGTTTAACCGGATTTTTAAAAGCATTGTTGCTTGTTCTTGCAGCCATTATTTTTTCTTATGGTATGCAAATGAACATCAACATGACGGTTACGCCGGATGGAACTATGGAGAGGTTTCCCGAAAATTCTCTGGGATATATCATACGATTCTTACAGCTTAGCACAGGAAGATACGATAATTTTTCCATTCATGTTGAACTGCTGGCACTGGTAATGATTATCATGTCATTTTCTGTGAAAAGATTTCATTGCAACAAAAGAGAATATATATCCGCTGCAGTATTTTCCGCTCTCTTTTCTTTCTGCGTATGGGCAGGACAGGTCTTTTCTTTTGGGGAATCCTGGAAGGATTGTTTTGCTGCAAAGTGTTATTCTGTCAGAAGCTGGTTATTTATCATCTCTTATTTCTACGGCAGTTTTTTAATATCGATTTTTATCATCGGTGCCTTAAAGAACATAGCCGGAAGGATCGACAGCCCTTCTGAGGAAAAGATGTCCGTGAAAAGGGTTTTAAAATACGCAGGATGCCTGCTACTATTCTGGATGCCCCTGTATATCATATTCTGGCCGGGCTATCTCCATGGAGATCTGGCCAACCAGATCATGCAGTATCTGTCAGCATTTCACTACCATTTTCCGGTGCGTTTCATGGGCGCCTGGGTCACGGATGGGAAAACAGTCCTGTTCACAAATGACCACCCCGTGATACAGACCCTCCTGGTTGGCGCCTTTATGGATCTGGGACATTCCCTGGGAAATAATAATCTGGGCTATGGAATGCTGAGTTTCTTTCAGATGGTGGGATATGCCCTGCTGGTCGGACTTTTCCTGACATCCATGGAGCACTTCGGAACCAGAAAGATCATCATATGGTCCTTACTGGCTGTATTTATTGTGGTACCTCCTTATTACATATTTCTCCTGTCCCTCAGCGGAGACATATTTTTCACCTTCTTTTTCCTCTGCTTCCAGCTGGTCCTCTATTGGATCTGTCAGACCAATGGAGAATGGTTTAAGAAAAAGAGAAATCTATTGCTGACCGGAACAGCCGTTTTCTTTGTATCAATCGCAAAAAACCAGGGCCTTTATATTGCCCTTGCAATGGCGGTGATCATACTCATTGCTTATCGGAAATACTGGAAAAGGATTCTTCTTTCCATGTTTGTGCCATTCCTTGTATTTCATTTTCTCTATACCGGTCTTTTCTTCAAGGCCATGAAAGTGGAATCGGTCGGTAAGCAGGAAGCCTTATCTCTGGTCTTCCAGCAAACGGCAAGAACCGTAAAGAATCATCAGGATGAGATCACAGAGGAGGAGAAGAGAGCCATATCAGCAGTCCTTGAATATGACACAATGGCTGAAAGATATGACCCTGACCTGTCCGACCCCGTAAAGGGAAGGTACAACAGAGAGGCAACCTCCCAGGATATGAACAATTATTTTTCAACCTGGTTTAAAATGGGATTGAAATATCCGGTAGATTATATCCAGTCGGTTCTGGATTCCTCCTGGGGATATTACTATCCTCTGGTACAATCAGAAGATCCTCATGTATATTGGTCCAATCACAACCTCACCTGGCTAAAAGGGGAGAAAGAATGGATGAGTGATCCAACGACCCCTCAGGGAATCGCAGAAGAGTATGATACCTATCCGCCGGAATCAAGAGAAAATCTCAGACAGCTTTGCAGGACCTATGGAAAATGCTTATTAACAATGCCTGTATTAGCCTTATTCAGCTATCCCGGCACCGTCTTCTGGATCGGAATCCTGTGTATGCTGATACTGTGGACAAGAAAGGATTACAAAGACATTCTGTGTTTTTTCTCCTTGTTCCTGGTACTCGGGATATGTGTATTGTCACCCAAAAACAATAACTACAGATACATGCTCCCTGCAAGTTACATGCTCCCATTCTTACTCGGATGGACAATCGAACGCGGTCTGAAGGTACCCGGTACCTTTTCTCCAAGAAAGAGAAAGGAATCATCCATATCTGACCCTGCGACATTCAGTAAAATATCAGTAAATGATACCCAGAAAGGAGAAGGAAATGGTTGAATTATCCTATGTTGAGATTGACGGAACAGTAACAAAGATCAGGGCAACTCAGGCTGACGAAGGATTCCTGCACTTCCCGGCCGGATCCATCGAAGCCTGCAACGCAAAAGGCCTCCACCTGTACAAAGGGGAGACCGGAGAGTATTACCTGGCAGACGAGCAGGGAAACATAGCGGCCACCGGCACCACCATGATTGGCGCCTACATCCGCATGATACTGATGAAATAGCAAAGAAATGTGTCGAAGTGCTGACACAATTAATCGATGTCTTGAAATGTTGACACAGCAAAAATACGTTGAAGTGACGACACAATAAAAAACAGATCGTAAAAAGACCGGGGATATCGGTAGGTGCTGTCCTGAGGGAATGGGAACTGCTTACAGTGAGTAAAATCCATTGTGGGCTCCGCGACGTTGTTCGAACGAAGTGAGTTTAGGAGCGGAGCCCCTT
>CACXGS010000074.1 GCA_902767195.1 uncultured Lachnospiraceae bacterium
AACGGTCACGTCTTCCGGCAATGGTGATTGAACTGAAATGGAACAAAACGTCTGAGGGTGCAATTGGCCAGATTAAAGACAGGAATTATACAGCAGTTCTGAAAGACTATGGCGGTGATGTAATTCTCGTCGGGATCAACTATAACGAGAAAACTAACGTTCACACCTGTAACATCGAACGAATCCACGTATGATACGATAATGTACAGAGTATAACATCGTGACAATGTTTTGAATACTAATACGATGAAGTTCCACCGCCCCGGCTGTTCGTCGGTGAGTACGATAAAGGAGAAGAACCGCGAGGATACGACGATGTCTTATGACGAGGTGGTCGCGGAGGGGTATTCTCCCTGTGGGCGGTGCCATCCGAATTGAGGGAACGGGTCTGGCAGGAGAACACGTAAGATAATATAGCGCGAAACGGGTCTGCAATCAGCGGTACAGCAGCTGATTGCGGACCCGTTTCGCGGAAAAGAGAACTGTTACAGAGGTTTGTAGGTGAACGAAGAGAAACTGGCATAGTCGTCGTAAGACTGGCCATTACCGCTGGCAAACATGCCGATGTAGGCACCGACGCAGCCGCCGGCACATTCTGAACCCATAAAACGGGCGTCGATATGATCGGCAATGATATGCGCGCTGCCTGACCTGTCTACAGCCGTGAGACGGTAAACCTGCTCATTGGCATCCATGATGAGTACAGCATCCGGCTCATTCCAGGGGATACTGCCCAGCAGTTCTTCTGTAAAAGGAGCGGTATTTTCTTTGCGTTGGAGGCACGTATCAAGGTCGCGGTAGCAGCGATAAGCACGGATTTCCGTGGTTTCAGACGCGCCTTTCGTTTCGTTTCCGGGCTGGGTTCTTCCTGCTTCCAGACGGATCTGGTAATAATCGTTTTGCAGGATGGCAAGTCCGGCGGTCTGCTGATTCTCCGGATGGAAATCGGTCAGTTCTGCCTCTGCATGAAAGGACTTGTGCTGCTGCCTTCTGCCGATGAAGACTATACTTTGAGGCTCATGCTTAGACGAAAGCGGATTACTCCTGCCGGGCTTAACAATGCCCTGGCCAAGTGATTTTTCGTCGAAACGGATCTTCAGACAACCATTTTCTATACGGTATGCTTTCTCATCCGGAGTACCAAGAATATTCCAGCAGAAGGCAAGCTTATCTCCATCAAAATCATCCTTTTCAGGGAGGCATGCCGGCTGAAATACCTCCAATGCCGGAGCGGGATATTCAAAGAGTATCCGGCCTGTACCAGGGCTGACCACCGGCCAGCCATCTTCCCAGATCACCGGGGCGATAAAGGTCTCACGTCCCATATTCTTATGATAGCCGCCGTAAGGGCGTGAACCAAGGAATACGATGTACCAGCTCCCGTCTGGAAGCTCAATGAGGTCGCCGTGACCGGTATTGGCGATATCAGCATGGGTTCCGAGGTGGCGCTGCGTCAATATGGGGTTGCCCGGGCAACCCTCATAAGGACCGGTGATCGTTTTTGAACGGGCGATTGTCTCTGAATGATAATGCTCCGTTCCACCCTCCGCGATCATCAGGTAGTAATAACCATCCTTGCGGTAAATATGCGGCGCTTCAGGGCAGAAGACCTCCTCAAGCGCTCCTCCCCAGATTTCGTATTTTTCTCCCACAAGGCAGTAATTGTTCAGATCGATTTCAGAGAGCCAGATCATCTGGCGATCGCTCTTTTGTTTGAATCTTGGATCCGGAGACCCGGTATACCAGGCTTTCCCGTCGTCATCCCAGAAAAGAGAAGGGTCTATGCCATAGGCGCCTTCAAGCCAGTGGGGTTCGGACCAGGGGCCGCAGGGGGCTCTAGCAGTGACAATAAAGTTGCCGCCGTGATTGATATTGGTGCAGATCACATAGAACAAGCCTTCATGATACCGGATTGTCGGAGCGGCCAGACCACCAGAGATTTCCCAGGGGTCCAGCGGAAGCTGAGAAGGCCGGTCCAGTACATTTCCGATCTGCTCCCAATGGGCCAGATCACGGCTGTGCCAGATCGGGAGTCCGGGGAAATAGGCAAACGAAGAGTTAACGAGATAGAAATCCCCGTCTTTGCTGCAGATGGAGGGATCGGGATATCCTCCGGGAATGATTGGATTAATCAGTCTCGACATATCAGATAACCACCTTTCTGTTCTTCCATGAACCGCTGACGAAATAGACCAACAAGACTATAGAATCTGATTTAGAGCTTAAGTAGATAAAAGATAGACAGTTTTGGCTTTAAATTATATTATGATTATTGACAGGCTGCATGGGCGACATAGGTTATTCTGCTG
>CACXGS010000075.1 GCA_902767195.1 uncultured Lachnospiraceae bacterium
AACAGCGGCGGCGTGACCAAGGCGGTTCTTCAGTCTCTGAAGGAGGAGAATGAGAATGAGGACATTACCGTCAATGTATGCAATGGTGCGGCAGACTGTAAGAAAGCACTGATGATGCTGGAGAGAGACAGACTGAAAGAAGACTTTGTGGAAGGTATGGTCTGTGAAGGCGGCTGCGTCGGCGGTCCCAGCAAACACAGATCTGAGATGGAGACCAAACGTTTCCGTGATAAGCTGATCAAGGAAGCAGACGGGCGACTGATTCTTGAGAATCTTTCCAATTATGATCTGGATTCCTTCTCCATGCACAGAGAATGATATCAGACGAAAAAGATATCTTTCTCGTCAGTAATTAATCACACAGAAACAAGACAGGCCATTCTTGATTTTGCCGGACAGGTCTGGTATAATGTTTGGCGTGTCTTAAGGAGATGTACCCAAGAGGCTGAAGGGTCCGCACTCGAAATGCGGTAGGTCGGCTACAACCGGCGCGAGGGTTCAAATCCCTCCATCTCCGTACTTTACAGGCGACAGAACCCCAGGTTGTGTCGCCTTTTGTTTTTCCTCATTTTCGATGGAATACGAGGTGATGCGTTATGAATAATCTGGCGATAGGGATCCTGGCTCATGTCGATGCCGGGAAGACCACTCTGACGGAAGCCCTGCTCTATGAGACCGGATATTTGAAAAAGCTGGGGAGGGTGGATCACAGGGACGCCTTTCTGGATAATTACGAACTGGAGAAAAAACGGGGAATCACTATTTTCTCAAAACAGGCTGTATTTGACCTGGATGACCGGCATATTACCCTGGTGGATACCCCGGGACATGTGGATTTTTCCGCTGAGATGGAGAGGACCCTCGGGATCCTGGATTATGCCATTCTTGTAATCAGCGGCGCCGACGGGGTGCAGGCGCATACCCATACCCTCTGGAAGCTTCTGGCCATGTATCATATTCCGGTTTTTCTTTTTGTCAACAAGATGGATCAGCCGGAGACCGACCGCAGCCGGCTCATGTCTGATATAAAGAAGGAATTATCTGAGGACTGCATCGATTTCGGCCAGAATCCGGAACTTCTGTATGATGAGATCGCCATGGCCGACGAGAGAGTCCTGGAGACTTACATGGAAAAGAATTCCATACCAGACACCGAGATTGGAAGGCTGATCCGGGAAAGAAAAACCTTTCCCTGTTTCTTCGGGTCAGCTCTTAAACTTCAGGGAGTGGACCGCCTGATCGAGGCGATGAATTCCTATATGTTTTCTCCCCGGTGGCCGGAGGAGTTCGGCGCCAGGGTATATAAGATCAGCCGCGATGAAAGAGGAGACAGGCAGACCTTCCTGAAGCTAACGGGAGGCCGGCTGAGAGTCCGGGATAATATCGGAGACAAAGATAAGGTTCATCAGATCCGTATCTATTCCGGCGCTTCTTATGAGACCATCCAGGAGGCGGCAGCCGGTACGGTCTGCGCGGTAACCGGTTTGTCTGAAACTTTTGCGGGACAGGGACTGGGATATGAAAAAAGCCGGGAACGTCCCATGCTGGAACCCATTTTACATTATCAGATGCTCTTTGAGGATTCTGTGGATATGACTGCAGCCATCGGTAAATTAAGGGAGCTGGAAGAGGAGGAGCCGCTTCTTCACATTGCCTGGAATCCTGCATTGAACGAAGTCCATGTCCAGCTGATGGGGGATGTGCAGACGGAGATTCTCAAAAGCATGATCCTGGACCGGTTTGGCATGAATGTGGAGTTCGGTCCGGGCAATATCATTTATCGTGAAACCGTAAAAGAACCGGTGGTGGGATTTGGCCATTACGAGCCCCTTCGTCATTATGCGGAGGTTCATGTGCGGATCGACCCTCTTCCACAGGGATCCGGCATAGAATATGCTTCAGAATGCAGCGAGGATGAGCTGGACCGGAACTGGCAGCGTCTGATCCTGACACATTTTCAGGAAAGAGAACATCCGGGCGTCCTGACCGGGTCACCCATCACGGATGTGCGGCTTACATTGATTGCAGGCCGTGCTCACAAGAAACATACTGAGGGAGGCGATTTCCGACAGGCCACTTACCGGGCCATAAGACAGGGACTGAAGTCCGGGGAATCTGTTCTTCTGGAACCCTGGTACGATTATCGGCTGGAAGTGCCTTCCGGAGAAATCGGCCGGGCCATGTCAGACCTGCAGATGAAGCACGGATCCTTTACCGGGCCGGAACTGGATGACAGCGGAACTATGGCTGCCATCACCGGACAGGCTCCGGCATGTCTCATGAACGGATATCAGAAAGAAGTCCTTTCCTACACCGGCGGGAAGGGCCGGCTTATCCTGACTTTCAGCGGATATATGCCCTGCCATAATTCCGAAGAAGTGGTGGAGTCTGTCGGCTATGACAGCGAGAGGGATGTGGACAATCCCACTTCCTCCGTCTTCTGTGCCCACGGAGCAGGATTTCTGGTGCCCTGGTATGAGGTGCCAGACTATATCCATCTTGAAAATGAGTCGGAGAAGAATGATAAAAAAACAGCCGGCTATCAGGTGCCTGAAGGTTCCGGCAGTGTGAGCAGGGGACAGCGGACGGCCGGAGGCGGCCCGGCAATGAAGGAGGACGCCGCTTTTCAAGTCATCTATGAGCGGGAATTCGGGGCCCGTCTGAGGCAGGAAGACCGCTACAGCGGATTCCGCCGCAAGACCGTATCCTTTAATGAGACCAAAGAAAGAAAAAGGCCCGGACCATCCCGGCCAAAGACAGAGAAAAAAGATTTTCTCCTGGTGGACGGCTACAATGTCATTTTCGCC
>CACXGS010000076.1 GCA_902767195.1 uncultured Lachnospiraceae bacterium
TACATGGGCGCGGGAGATGCCAACAACATCCCCGGACCGAACATCAAGCATCCCAAGGGGATCCGGGACATCGCAGAGTGGTATACTGCTCCGCTTCTCTATACCGATTATGTGGAGGATGTATTTGCTCTCGGCGTAGAACGTTCCATTGAAAACCTGAAAAAGTACTGGGAAGCCTTCGGCTCTGACATCGATATGATCACAGTATGCGGTACCGACTTTGGAACCCAGAGAGGACCGATGATGTCTACCGAGACTTTCAAAGACATCTATCTTCCTTATTATAAGAAGATCAACCACTGGATCCATGAAAATACCACATGGAAGACCTACAAGCACTGCTGCGGAGGCGTTTTCCCGCTGATCCCGTATTTCATCGAGGCTGAATTTGACGCGCTGAATCCGGTACAGTGCTCTGCAGAGGGCATGGATCCTCAGAAACTGAAAGACACCTACGGAAAGGACATCCTGTTCTGGGGCGGCGGTGTGGATACCCAGCATGTACTTCCCTTCGGAACACCCGAAGAGGTTCACGACCAGGTTCTGGAGCGCCTTGGCATATTCGCAAAGGACGGCGGCTACGTGTTCAATACGATCCACAACATCCAGGCCAACACACCGATTCCGAACATTATCGCAATGCTTGACGCGATCAAGGAGTTCAACGGCGACAAGTAAGCATGGGGGCTTATTTGCACATAGATTTTTATCAGGAGGAATTATATTATGAAACTTGGATTCAACGAGGCAAATGACAGATTCTGTAAAGACCATACCGTAATGAAGGACCTGGAATACTGCGAGAAATACGGTTTTGATTTCATCGATATCCAGTCCGAATGTCTGGATGCTGACCTTGAGGCCGGCAGAGTAACTCTGGAAGAGCTGGGCGAGTGGTTCAAAACTCATCATGTAAAGATGCTTTCCTACAACGCGCTGTGCTTCTTTAACATGAAACCGACCCAGGAAGAAAAAGATGAAGTAATCGCTAAACTCGATGAGATCATCCGTCGCTGCAATATCCTCGGCTGCAAGATGATTGTAGTTGTACCCAGCAAAGATATGCAGGAACGTGGTCTTACCCCCACACGTAAAGAGATCCGTGAGGACGCAGTGGCGGTGATCCGCGAGATGCTGAAGCATGTAGAGCCCTACGGGATCCGTCTTTCCATCGAATTCTGCGGCGAGCCGGCCATGACCATCAACCGCTTTGATGATGCCTATGCAATTGTTCAGGAAGTAAACCATCCGCTGGTAGGTGTGACACTGGATCAGTATCATTTCTACGCAATGGGCTCCAGCTGGGATCTTCTGGAAAAAGCAGACGGAAAGAAGATCTTTGTATGGCATGTAAACGGAACAGAAGATATCCCCTGCGGCGCATACTACAACAACGACGAGAAGCGTATGTGGATGGATGCCGAGGGAGACTGCCTGCCTCACGCACGTTATGCAGAGACTCTGAAGAAGATCGGCTTTGACGGCGACTGCGCAACCATCGAGATCTTCCGCCCGGCTTATTATGAGATGGAGCAGGAAGAAAACGTTAAGAAATCTGCAGAGGTTCTGAAAGCATTTGTTGAGAAATACTGCTAAAAACGCCACCGGGATAAAGTGAATCAGTCTTGGGCGGGGTGCCAGGGAGCTGTCTTCCTGGCATTCCGTTGTTATGTGGACGATCCGTCAGGCGCTTCCGGGACCGCTTTGTGAAAATAGACAAAAAACAATCTGCTGCTCTATACTGACTGCATGAAACGCTGAATTTAAAAAAGGGCTTGACTTTTTTTTAACAAAGAATTATAGTGTGGGTGTAGACAAAAAAGAGGAGGATAATAAAAATGAAAGTACAGAACATTACAAATATTGATGGATTTTTTAAAACTATTGATTCCTGCAAAGGAAAAGTAGAGTTGGTAACCGGTGAGGGAGACAGACTGAACCTGAAGTCCAAGCTGAGCCAGTATGTTTCCATGGCAAAGATCTTCGGAAACGGTGAGATCCCGGAGCTGGAAGTCATCGCATACGAGAAAGAAGACATTGACAAGCTGATCAACTTTATGA
>CACXGS010000077.1 GCA_902767195.1 uncultured Lachnospiraceae bacterium
TAAAGGCATTGATAAGCAGACAGCATCTTTGCTTCGATATATTGAGGAGAATCCGGAAGTGCTCTCTGTGGATGTTCAGATGATGTTATTGCCAGATATTGAACCTGAGAAACAAGAAAGAATCAAAGAGAAGATACTCAAAAGAATTACTGAATGTCATGGATCTGTTCAAGGAGAGCCATATTACTTGTCAGATGGCACTCCTATAATAAGAGCAGTCCTTTCTCCAAGCGGTGTGGATAGTCTTGCTGGAGATCAAGGGATATATCGTATTGAGCAAACAGGCTTTTTTCAGCTTACAGCGCCAAGTGCAGTAAGTCCGTTTGGCAAGGGATTGCAGTTAGAACCGAGCATTATCGTTGATGACTTGCCTGTGGTTGTTGTGCTTGATAACGGAGTCGATTTACCTGATGGCGTCGATCAACTTGTGCCTGTTCATTGGCAGGCAACAGGCTGCACTAAGGGTGCTGATTTTGGAAAACATGGAACTGCCGTTGCAAGTAAGGTTGCGTTCCAGAACTTGGGAATGCAGATGCCAGAACCATATCTTACACCGAGAGCAAGGATTATTGATGCGCAGATTTTCGATCAAAGAGATACTCCTTCAAACATTGTGATTGCCCGGGTAAGAGAAGCTGTAGAAGCATTCTCCTCTATATCAAGCATTTTCAACTGTTCGTTCAATGATAATTCCAAATCGATAGAAGGAGACGAGGTAAGTTTCTTAGGCTGCGAACTTGATTTATTATCGAGGAAGCACGGCATTAAATTCGTAATATCTTCTGGAAATCACAATCTGGGCTCCTCTCAGAAATCCTTGCAAGATATTATCGAAGATGATGACGCTCGAATTTCTGAACCTGCCGATGCCATGCTGGGTATTACAGTTGGAGCAATAGTTGGTCAGGATCATCAGGGGAGTCTTAGCCAAACAAATGACGTAGCGCCATATGCAAGGATAGGCCCAGGCTTCAGAGGATTCTACAAACCCGATTTGGTTGCTTATGGGGCAACGCAGTTTCCAAATGGAGTTATTCCTCCGGATTTATTTTCACTTTGTATGTCAAAGACCGGATACTGTGCAATGGCCGGCACCAGTTTTACAGCACCAGTTGTAGCTGGTGATCTCGCGCAGGTTGCTGAGGTAATTCCTAATCATGATATAAATTTGGCCCAGGCGCTGTTGTATAATGGTGCGATTCCTATGTATGATCGTGAGAATGTGACACAAGAGGAGATAGACATGGCTGGGAATCTTTATGGGAGAGGTCTATCATCTCCCGAGAACAGCATGTACTCCTCAGAAAATAAGGTGACGTTTATTCATACTGGAACAATGAATAGGGTTACCAAACAGAGAGTCAGATTCCATATGCCATCGTATCTTGCAGATCTGAAAGTTAAGAGAGGGGAGAAAAAAGCAAGAGTTACTGTAACTTGTATAGCTCAACCGCCGATCGACAGAACAAAAGGAAGCGAGTATTCTGCGGCGTACATACGTGCATCGATATACAGAAAGAATTCAAAAGGGACGCTTGTAATAGACAATCCCGTAAGTGACAACAGGACAAAATGGGACACCTGTTATCACTTCTCAGGACCATATTCTGCATTTGATTCTGGAGACTGGGAGGTTCGATTAGAATTGTTCACACGGTGGGGGATTGAAGATGATGACGAGATCCCATATGCATTGGCTGTTACGATTGAGGATCTCACTGAGTCGAATAATTTGTATACCGAGATAATTCGAGAGGCCGGCAATCGCTTTAGACCAGTACAAACACAAAGAATTACCGTCAGATAAGACAGGTTATGAAAAAGACCAGGTTTGTTGCCTGGTCATTTTCTTTTACTCTTTATATATTCAATGTAACGTTTTACTTCTTCTAATTCTTCATCCGTTAGATCATCTGTTAAGCCAGAAGAAGTTGTAGCAGGTGAAATGGATGAAATGGGAGTGTCAGCGTACTTCTCGACAAATGCTTTACCGGCTTCGATCAATCCGGCGTGCTCCATCACTTCTGACATTGGGGTGTTAAGTGCTCTTGCTATTTTTTCTAAAACAACAATCGATGGCTCTTTGCGCTTGCCGGCTTCAAGGCGAGACACCTCCGCATTACTGATACCGGAGGCAGCGGCAAGATCACGTTGCGACCAATTTCTTTCTCTACGCTTTTCGCGCATGTAATCTCCTAAACTCATAGTCTATAGCCTCCTTTCTGATTCCACTATACCACGACCGTTACCAAAAGGCAACACTTTTTTGCGAAGAAAATTGACAACAGGTAACAGTGCGTGATATTATAGTGTTACCAAGTGGGAACAAAGCGAGGTGGAATAATGATCAACACAGAATATGTAAAAGAGATGATGGCGGAGAAGGGTTGGACGATCGGTCAGCTCTCACAGAGATCCGGTATCTCTAAGGCCCAACTGAGCCGAATACTACACAATAAACGTGGCGCAGGAGCGCGTACCGTGCGAGGCCTTATTAAGGCATTTCCGGATGCGGACAAAGAGAAGTTATTTTTTTTAGACTAAGTGTTACCAAATGGGAGCGACACAGAGAAGCATATAGCCGAGAAAGGGAAGAACAATATGACAAGACAGGATCTGCTCATCAACATTGAAAACTACATCGATGAAATCAGCAACCATGAAAACGGAAGAGCTTCAGTAGAGTTTGCACTTGAGAAACTCGGCGTGGACAACATCTACAAACTTACTGAGAGCGGCTGCCAGGATCTCTTCAATGAACTGTTCGATATCGCAGCCGGAATGGATTAACGGTCAAATGGGAAGTAACCCTTCCTAGTTGACCGTTATTTTCGTGGGGCCGTCAGACCCTGAGCTAAGGTTGCGGATCCGCAGCTTTACCTGAGTGTCTGACACTCAAAGTTACTACAAATTTCATATCAGGCCGGAGTGACGTCCGAAGGCAGGATACGTACATATTGCATCTTCACCGCTTATGAAAGCAGGCGGTGGGGACGCGATATCGGTATCCCTGGTTTCGTGCGTTCTTTTTTCGGCCTGGGGTACCGGGGTTCCGA
>CACXGS010000078.1 GCA_902767195.1 uncultured Lachnospiraceae bacterium
GTTATATCTGGCTTCATATCCTTTAAATGCATCGCCTTCCCAAGATTTTCCAAGCGTTTTCAAAAGATTGTTCATCGTTGTGATCACTTCGCCCTGTTTTCCTGCTGTGTCCTTTGCAATCTTTGCAGCTGATTTCATTTCAGATTGGGACATTCTTATTCTGTCTGCCATTGTTTTCCTCCTTTTGGGTAATTAAAATAGATATTGATGAATCTTTAAGTAACCATTCTGCGTCGGTTCTCTTTATCTCCTACACAAAAGATTTCTTTTCTGGTTCAGTATTTTTTCTCATTGCTTCATACTTGTAGTTATGACCACCTGTTCACAAACATAAATGATGCTCTGAGCAAAGTGCAGTATTCTCTTTACATTATCTTCTGGCTTCCCCATGCTGCATATACATCATAAGGCAAGTTTAACTCTGAACACTTCCTCTCCCTTCAAGTAAAAAGCATCTCCCTTATCAATCTTTTTCTGGTTCTCCCGAAGCACACTGTAGTCCAGATCAAACAGTTTCAAATGATCCAGATTTTCGAAAAAGATAAGGTGCTGCTCTTCTTTCAGCATGGACAACGGAAGCGGAGAACTATAGGAAATAGAAGTGTTCTCTATGTTCGTGAACAGGAAAGAAACCTTCATATTCTTAAAACGGGATTGGATTTCTTCAAACTTCTCCCGAAGCTCCTCATCATCATCAATTTCCTGGGCAAAATCATTGTTCTGAATAAGGAACAGATGCAGCGGAGCTGCATGCAAACTTCCCATCCTTTGAGCATTCAGCATGTCTTCATACCGCTCAGATAGTTCCTCATACAGTGATTCGATCCACTTTTCAGCCTCTTTCACATTCAGGGTATAATTCTCTACAAATGGATATGCTTTGAGAGGTTCGAGCATACGTGAAAAATCATCGAGGATATTCACCAGAAGTGCATTCTCCTCTTTACAAACCATCTGCTGCAGATATTCAAACAATCCTTCGATAAACCTCTTCTTCGTATCCTCCTGTTGTCCGCAGAACCCCAAAATACCAAGTTTATCAAGCGCAAGATAGAAAGGCGTCACATCCTGATAGGCGAGTCCAGCCGGCATTTTCCAAGGCTCCTGATGCAGCTGGTAATCGTGTTCCAATCCTTCTCGCGTCAGAACTGATGGGATAAACGGGATTGGCCTTGCTTTCAGTCCATCATACTGTTGTGCAATTTTTGCACAGAAGTCTCGGATACACTCACTCCGCTCAATTTCTTTCTCCCCTTCGAATGCAAGATAGGTCTGGCATTCTTTGACTTCTTTGTCCACTTGGATCAGACATCTTCCCCGCACCTCGTTGGGAGGCTGAACGGTGTAGTCGAAAACACTCATATACTCATCCCTGTCGTTACAATAAAAAGCAATCATATTGGCAAAATTAGACAGGTAGCGGTATCCGATGCCCGATGTCTGCAGGTTGGTTGCGATCACTGAGATTCCCATGGGGAGACTCTCCCGGATAAGCCGGAGAAGACTGTCATCGTCTTCGAAATAAAGCTCCTGCGCTGCCAGTAGATTGTCAATGATCAGAAGAATATGGGGCAGATCCTGGAATCCAGCTTCTCTGTAAGCAGAGAAAGACCCTACGCCGGCGCTGTTCATTTTCTCTTTTCTCTGTATCATTTCTTCTTCAAGAAGTTTGATCAGGTTGCGAAGCTTCTCATCTTCGGAAGCTGTTACCACACCTCCGACATGAGGCAGTTTTTCAAACTGCTTCAGCATCATAGAACCAAAATCCATCACATAGATTATATTATCCCGGGGAGATGTATTTGCTGCAATTGAACGGATGATAACCATTAGCAAATTAGTCTTTCCATATTGGGAAGAGCCAAGCACAAAGGTGTGCTTATCCTCTATGGAAAGCATGGCAGCAGGCTGCGCCTGTCGTTCAGGGTCATCGTAATATCCGATGCATACAGAGGTACCCCTTTTGCTCCCTTCTTTCTTGTATGGAAGTACCGTCTTCAATGGAGGAAGACATATGGCAGCAGGCTGCGTATCCCCTGTCTCTGCAAATTTTCTGCTGACATATTCCACAATGGATTCCAATTGAGTCCGGGATGAACTCTCTTCGCTTTCCTTTTTCCGAGAATAAACCGGCGTCCTTTTTCCAGAAGGCATAACGTCGTATATAGTGAAAGGTTTTTGTGTCTCTTCGAGTACACTTTCCGGTGCCCCGCTGTAGGCGGACTGGAACAATTCAAATATCTCGTTATTGCCAACTTGGAAATATGCTCTGCCTGGCTCTTTGATCTCTGCCGCAACAGGAGTCTTCAGGACATCGTTGCTGTCCTCCTTATCCTGCACTTTCAGACAAAACCTGAATCTGGAATTACTCCATATCTGGTCGTCTACCTGCCCTGCCGGTTTCTGCGTCGCCAGGATCAAATGGACGCCCAGGCTTCTCCCGATTCTCGCTGCAGAAATCAGCTCCTGCATAAAGTCCGGCTGCTGCGCCCGAAGCTCTGCAAATTCATCCACAATCAGGATCAAATGGGGCAGAGGTTCGGAAACCCGTCCACTTTTATACGCTTCTATGTATTTGTCAATATGATTGACATCTGCGGCACTAAACCAGCGCTGTCTTCGCTGCAGTTCTGCCTTTATAAATTTCAGCGAGCGGTCAATCTCTTTTCCATCGATGTTTGTAATCGTGCCAAGCAGGTGCGGTAAGGAAAGAAATTGGTTGACCATTCCTCCACCCTTGAAATCAATGATTACAAATCCCACATCGTGAGGATGGAAATTGACGGCGATTGAAAGAACATATGTCTGAAGGAGTTCCGATTTTCCAGAGCCTGTCGTGCCGGCAACAAGTCCATGAGGGCCATGGGCCTTCTCATGTAGATCCAGCCTGACCACGCCGTTTTTGGTGACGCCAATCGGAACCGACATGGACTTCTCCGCATGGCTTGCCTTCCATCGCACAGAGAGTTCCAGATCCTCCACAGAATACATCCCCAGTAGTTGAAACAATGTGATACTTCTGGTTAGTTTCCCTTCCAGGGAGATCTCATCCGCATAGACCGGGGCCAGCTCGAAAGCCATATTTTCCACCATCTTTTCCGAGAGCGGGAGATAGGTAAATGCAGTCGTTTTATTCCTGTCCTTTGTGCAGACAACCTTTCCCTGCTCATCCGAAGTAAGATATACAATTTCGTCGCAGTACATGGGAAGCTGAGCCTTATCATCTCCCATAAACAGAAACGTTGCCCCGTAGGCATCTGCCTCCTTTAGAAAAATGCTTGCCGGATGTGTCCGAAAGCCATACGTATCGCAGAAAATCACCAGCAACCGTCTGTAGTGTTTTTCCCTTTCCCTCTGGGAAAGTTCTTTATAAATCCTGTCAAATACAAGGCTCCTGCTCGCATCATCGCAGACAATATTTCTCTCTCCTGTCTCTGCATCAATCAGGGATGGGAGGAAACGAGCCCATTGGATCTGTGCATAGTTTTCCGGACGAACGACTAAAAACAGCGAATAGTCAGTATGGTATTGGCGGATACTCAGATCGAAAATGATATTCCTGAGCATGGAATATCTTCTATTCTTATTTCCGATAACCCCTATAACATTCGAACTGCCAAGTTTCAAAACGACCGGCGACTCTTCCAGGCCGCTGAAATCCCTGGAAATCTTCTCCGGTATTTGAAACAGTTCATCTGTTTCCAACTGCTCCTGCTTTTTATATTCGATTTTTCTAAATGGTTCCACCGTACCGGTTCCTATACGAACATCTAGAAAATCCACATCTCCCTCTGCTCTGTCAAACAGATCGTTCGAGAATGTGAAAAGTCTGCGGCTTTCTTCCTGAATGTCCGTATAGATTTCATTTCTCTGCGTTTTTTCGAGAGATCGAATCTCCTGAAGTTCTGCCCTCTTCTTCTGTTCATAGGCCAGATACTTCGATTCCCTCTCTGCGAGCTCCTTCTCATAGTCCTTTTTGGACGAGATCATGCCTGCGACAGCAATAACAATCGCCATGCCCCCTGAGACAGCGCTGTACAAGACCATTCCTCCTCCCATCGTGGCCATGATTCCTGACGTGAGCATCATGCCAAACGCTGGGAGTAAGTTCATAACCAGATTTGTTCTTGGCATTGTCGGTCTGGGAGGGGGATCCAATATGCTTATTTCCTCTTTACTGGGATCTACCTGTTCTCTTGTATTGCGGACAAATTTAGGGTAATCCCTTCTTGAGGGAAGATCTGAAAATGGAATTGCTTTGACAGTCGTTCTTCTGTCGACTTCCGTCCACAATTTCCCATCTTTATAAAAGAACATGATGTCCGCGATGGAAAAGAAATCATGATCATAAATCACGCCGCCTGCCGGCGAATGATTACCGTTGATGAATAAAGCACGGCATCCGTATTCCGGTTTGAGTTCACATCCGCCGATCCTTTTTCCCGAGCCCATGGTATCTCCGTAAAATCTCCCTTTGATTTTACGCAGTTCAACGGCATCGTCGGCAATATAACCGCTTTGACATACTATATCGTTCGTTTCGCAGGTTCCAATTGACACCATTTCCCTGCCCGAGAGATCTATACAGCGACGAAATTCCCTTCGTCCGCTCTCATAATTGAGATAAAATTCCAGATCAAACGCATCCAGGTTTGTTCCGCTATAGCGAAAACTCAGTACATCCAGATTATTCAAGATGCTTCGGGATATTTTTCTGACATCTCCAGTATATATATAAAGATTATCTGAGCACTTAATAGTCCATTGTTCTTGATTAAGATTGAATTCAATCCAGAATTCATCCCGGAAATGCTCCTTATAGAACCTGACATCGCACCCAAGCTTTGTGCCGACCCTGACAGCCTTTCCCACTACAGGTACAAGAACAAATTCCTCGTAGCAGTTTTGATTCGTTATAACTGCTTTATATTCATTTGCAAGCATTCCCATTACCCCATTAGATGAATAATACTTCCGTCCCGCAATCCATATTCGCGCAGAAGACGGTTTCCCTTCATCAGAGTGACCGGATTTTCTACGCTCAAATGCCTTCTTCCCATCTTCTCTTCACCCAAATCAACTCCGTAGATAGAAGAGAGTGCCAGAATAAAGTCATTAAGTGAAATATCTAAAGGGATATCAAAATCCCTCTCCGTTCCATCCATCCGATTTTTCACAACCACCAATGCCCGATTTTTCATATCCGAACCTCTATATTAAGAAGCAGAGCCTGACCAAATCCTCCTGGATTCCTAAGAATTCCAGGTTCATCACATCTATTTTATCCAAAAGTGTTATATTCCTTTCCATATCAATTCTTTTCCCCAACTGATCTTTGGCAGAATTATCCACCTTGTTATGGACAACTAAA
>CACXGS010000079.1 GCA_902767195.1 uncultured Lachnospiraceae bacterium
ACTTTTTGTTTTAAAATAGCATAAAGGAAAAGGAGATATTAAAATGTATAAAGATGTGGATTTCGAAGTTTTTGTTAAAGATCTTATGAAACTTATCACAGCTGAATTTGGCAGCAATTGTGAGACGGTATTGCATGATTGGTCAAACGGGTATGATAAAACCATTGTCGCGATTGAGAATGGTCATGTCACAGGGCGAAAAATTGGCGATCCGGGCAGCAATCTGGGCTTAGAGGTTATGCGTGGAACGCAGGACGGTTCAAGTCAACTTAATTATGTGACTAAAACTGCGGACAACAGAATGTTAAAATCCTCATCTCTGTATGTTAAGAATGTTAACGGTGAACCGATAGGCGCGTTTTGCATCAACTATGATATCACTGACCTGTTGTCTGCAAAGGATGTTCTTGGAGACTTGACAATGGGAGATGAAGAAGAGCGAGATGAACAGTTTGTCACAGATGTAAACGACCTGCTAGATTATCTTTTGAGTCAGAGCGAGATCATTGTCGGTAAACAGGCTAATGACATGACTAAAGAAGATAAATTGAAAGCGCTCAAATACCTGGACGATAAGGGAGCAATGCTTATCACAAAGTCCGGAACTAAGATATGTAAATTTTTTGATATCTCCAAATTTACACTCTACAACTATCTGGAAGAGATAAGAAACCCTGATTAAGAAGCTTAAGAGATCATGGAAAAATACAGTATTGACAAAAACTATATAAAAGAAAAATTAACAGATCTGGTTTCCATTTATTCAGTAACCGGAAGTGAGGAACAAGTCGCTCGATACATTACCCACGAGCTTATGGTAATTGGAGTCGAAAATGTTGAACTCATGCATGTTGAAGGCGAGATGTTCAACGTGACCGGATCAATCAGCGGCGGTGAATCAGGTCCCACCGTCTTATTTACCGGACACATGGATACAGTTCCGGCAGGAGAAGGCTGGTTGACAGATCCGTTTAGAGCTTATATCGACGGTGACCGGCTGTACGGCCGCGGCGCTCTTGACATGAAGAGCGGGATAGCCGCGGTTCTTGGAGCAGTAAAAGCAGTTGCGAAGGAAAAGGAAACACTTAGAGGAACTATCAGGATCGCTTTTGTGTCTGATGAAGAGGCCACGTCGAAGGGCGTAAATAAACTGATAGATTCCGGCCTTGCAGCTGATTTTGGTATAGCTGCCGAACCGGAGAATAATCCTATGATTGTTGGCGCGGTAGGAAAGATGCTTATTAAGGTTACCGCTAAGGGTGTTGCTGCACATGGGAGTCAGCCTAAAAAGGGCGTAAATGCAGTTGAGGAAATGTCAAGATTCATTTCCGAACTTCCGAATGCGACAATTCCAACACATCCTGAAATACCTTCACAGCCCTATGTAACATTAAAAATTGAGGGAGGCTTTAAGGAATACTCTATAGTGGTTCCAGAATCCTGTACGGCTCTTATAAACAAACATACCGTACCTTCAGAGACCTCGGAATATGTGCTTGAGCAATTACAAACTATAGTTGATAAGATTAACAGTAAAGCAAATTTCTCTTTTGAAATAATGGATCCATATTACCCAGCATTCGATTTGGGAAATGACATTCCTTTTATGGATAAACTTAAGAAGATCTTCAACAGCGTTACGGGAGAAGAACTGAAGACCGGTTATTGCACTGGTGTGTCAGACAATAACCGCATTGTACCGCTTACCGGTATACCTGTTGTCTGCCTTGGCGCAAAAGGAGATGGACTTCACAGTAAAAATGAATGGGTATCTCTTGAATCCGTTTACCAGATCAGTGAGGTATATTATCGTCTAGTTGAAGACTAATTTTTTTAAGCATATAGATAAAAAAAGGTTTTTTGGTATGGCCGTCAAATGCAAAAAAAAATTAAGAAATAACATCAATGAGAGCTTATATAGAAGGGAGAAGTATGAATGGATGTAATAAAAACTGAAAAAGCAGCATTGCCGGGTGGTTGGTATTCTCAGGCGTACAAAGTAGGAGATCTCATTTATACGGCAGGCATAACAGGCACAGATCCGGTGACTCAAGAACTCATTGGGCCTAACGATATCGTTGCACAAACCAGAGCAATAATGGAGAACATGGAAATTATTCTTCAAGAAGCTGGAAGTGATATGAAACATGTTTTCAAAACTTTGGTCTTTGTGAAAAACATCGATGAGTTTGAGAAATTTAATGAAGTCTATATGGAGTATTTCCCAGAAAACCCTCCTGCAAGAAGTACTATGCAGGTTGGCAAGTTCAATAACGGAATGGCAATTGAGATAGAGGCCATAGCTGAAGTCGTTAAGGAGGAAGAGTAATGAACGAGCTCTATGAAAAGATCAGACCGGCTTTATCAGGAGATGTGAATTGGGATTATGCCAATTATATGACCGAGAGTTTTCCAAGTCGCATTTCGGGGATGGGTGATGATAGAAAAGCCGCGGAATGGATGGTAGAAAAATATAAGGAATTCGGCCTTGAGGCTTACGTGGCAGAATATCTTGCCTATAATTCTAATCCTGTTGGTTCCACTGTAAAGGTAGTCTACCCGGAAACAGTTATTCTTGAGAGCAGACCATGCTGCCATATTACTTCGACTCCTCCGGAGGGACTCGAGTTTGAATTGGTATATCTTGGTGCCGGAGATTATTGTGACTATGAAGGCAAGGACGTGGCCGGTAAAGCTGTTCTTGTAGAAGTTTCATACAGCCCGGCAACGCCTGAAAAAGCCAGAATCGCATATGAGATGGGTGCTGCTGCTATGGTCTGTGCCAATTGGGGTGAAGACGGTCACACTGAGCAGGATTATATCTGCGGAAGAGGGCTGAAATCAGTGTGGGGTAATCCTACACCGGAAACCTGGAACAATATACCACAAATCGTTGGAGTAAGTTTAACTCATAGCGGTGGCCTTTATCTTAAGAAACTCTGCGAAGAAAATGAGAAGGTTGTTCTGAATATCAGTTCTCAGGCCACAAGAGAATGGCAGGTGCTTCCCTTCCCGGTTGCATATCTTAAGGGAACTGAAGAACCGGAAAAATATTTGCTGGTTAATGGGCATATAGATGCATGGTCGCCCGGAGTGACATGTAATGCAACTGGGGATGCGTCCATACTTACTATTGCCGAGCAGCTTGCAAAGCATAAAGACGAAATAAAACGCAGTATTTATTTCATCAACTGGAACGGACATGAAATAGCCGAATCGGCCGGATCTACCTGGTGGGTTGATAAATACTGGAATGATCTTGAAAAGAATTGTATTGGAGGAATCAATATAGATTCGACGGGAATGCTTTATGCTGTTCAGTATGAGTGTACGGCATCCCGAGAAGTAATGGATTTCACAATCAATAAGATAAAAGAGATCCTTGGCGAAGATACTGATGTTCAGCCTCTCAACAAGTTTGGTGATCAATCGTTCTTTGGCGTAGGAGTAACATCCATCGTGGGAAGAATGGGAATGTCAGATGAATATATTGAAAAGACTCACGGAGCAAATCTTGGTTGGTGGAATCATACAAGTCAGGATGGGATGGACAAATGCGATAGAAACAATCTGAAGAAGGATTTGGATATCGCAGCTGCCATAATATGCGATTATGTGACAATGCCTGTACTTCCGTTTGATTTCACTCGGACTTGTGATGATGCCATTAAGAAAATAAGTGAGATCAAGGCCGAGGCAGATCCGTACATTGAAATGGAAAGCATCCTTGAAAATGCGAAGAAGCTGAAGGAATATTCATTGGAAATGAATTCCATGCGTGCTGAATTTAAAGACAGAGAAATAACTGACCGCAAAGTTCAGCTTCTTAACGAATTGGGGATGAAACTTAGCAGAACGCTTACATGGGCACTATATACGTATACCGATAGATTTGAACAAAATTCCTATGCCTATACGCCGGCAACCAGACCTATTCCTATGCTTTACCATTCTGTTGAACTTGCTAAGATGGATCCGGATTCACTTGAGTACAGACTTAATCTTACTGAAGCAATGAGGAACAGGAACAGGGTATCAGTCGCTTTCGAAAATGCATTGGAGTACTGTGCTCTTTATATGGAAATAATAAATAGTATTAAGTAAGCACGTAATCATACGTGGGACTGTTTATTGATATTTCAAGAAAGAAAGGAACATTGTTAAGGAGGAAAGAAGATGAAAGGTAAAAAAATTGCGGTTATCCTTCTGGCTCTGATAATGGTTCTCACACTCCTTGCAGGGTGTGGATCCGGCGATTCAGACAGTGGAAAAACTGATAGCGGAGAAGCCGAAGATCCTATAATCCTTGGATGGATAGGACCTCTTACAGGAGACAACATGATCTGGGGCACAGCAGAAATGCAGTCTCTTACCATGCTGATTGATGAGGCAAATGAAAACGGCGGTATCCTCGGAAGGCAGATCGAGTTCAAGACTTATGATAACAGAGCTGATGCTGTCGAAACGACAAATGCTGCGAAAAAGGCCATTCAGCAAGATGGTTGCGTTGCAATATTTGGATGCAATGCATCAACAGCGGCAATCGCACTGGCTGAAGTATGTAATGAAAACGGTATTCCTCAGATTGCTTCAACAGCTACTAACTCAAAAGTCACACAGAAAGATGACGGAACTGTTAGACCTTACACTTTTAGAGTATGTCTGTCAGATCCGCAGCAGGGCGATATAATGGCTAACTATGCTTATAAAGAACTTGGCATCGAAACGGTTGCTATTCTTTATGAAATAGGGAGCGACTATTCTCTTGGCATCACGCAGAACTTTACTGAATCATTTACAAATGCCGGTGGCAATGTCGTGGTAACGGAAGCTTACAATACTGGCGATGTTGACTTCCGTGCTCAGCTGACCAAAATTGCCGGATATGAATTTGATGCGCTGTTCATTCCTGCGAATTATAAAGAGGTTGGACTCATTGCAAATCAGGCAAGAAGCATGGGAATCACCCAGCAGTTGTTAGGCCCCGATGCCTGGCAGGTAGACGATTTGTTTACACTTGCTGCAGAAGCTATCGAAGGCGGATATTTCGTATCGTCCACAGACATTACATCAGATGCTTTGAAGAGTTTCAGTTCGCAGTTCGAAAGTGTTTATGGGTATGTTCCCAGTGAAGTTGGAACTAATGCATATTTTGCAGCAGATCAGTTCTATCTTTTGAAGAATGCTATTGAAACTGCGGGAAGTACGGATCCTGAGGCCATTAGGGACGCACTTGAGGGAAGTGTTGATGTTCAGTGCCTGACAAGTAAGATCACAGTAATGCCCGAAAGCCATAACCCAATTAGGAGCGCAACGATTTTCCACATTGAAAATTCTCAATTCGTATCGATTACAGATTACATCATTGATTAGTCAATTAATTGATCTGACAATTGACTAACCCAGCCTCCTGCGCAATTCTGCGCAGGAGGCGTCCTCATAATGAAAGGGGAAAAAGATGTTTTTACAACAGTTGATCAACGGACTTTCCGTGGGCAGCATCTATGCTTTGATAGCGGTGGGGTATTCATTGATATACAGCCTTTTGAATTTCACCAATTTTGCACATAGTCTTGCTGTTACATTTGGTGCGTTTATTGCCTATTTTGTGCTTACATTACTGGTAGGTAATCTGTTTATTGGAATACTTACCGCGATATTACTTGCCGGGCTGTTGTCCGTGATAATTGAGAGGGTCAGTTATAAGCCGCTTCTAAAAAAGAACGTAAAACGCATCTATCTGCTGATTGCAGGTCTTGGGACAATGACAATTGGCGAGAATCTGATGATAATTGGTTTTACCAGCAGATTCCGTTCATACCCTGTGAATTTTACAACGGAAATGGTCAACATTTTCGGAGCCGCTGTAGGGCAGGTAGATATAATTATATTTGTAATCAGCGTTATAGCATTAATATGTGTAGAGTTATTAATCCGAAAAACAAAATTCGGCCTGGCTACAAGAGCTGCATCGTATGATTTAAATACCGCAGCGATAATGGGAGTGGATACGCAAAATCTGATTTTATTTGTATTCATGATAGCCGGAGTTCTTGCCGGGCTTGCTGGAGCCCTTACTGGTGCAAAATACACTGCTTATCCGACCCTGGGCTCAACAATGACAAATAAAGCATTTGTAAGTGCTGTTCTCGGAGGATTAGGAAGCGTTCCCGGTGCCATGATTGGTGCATTGATACTTGGTGTAGGAGAGACTATGATATCAGGATATGTTTCGTCTTCACTTCGTGATCTTTTCGCATATGCTGTCCTTATCATTATTTTGGTAATCAAACCGAACGGACTCATGGGTAAATCTTCTGAAGATAAGGCTTAGGAGGTATCGATATGACATATTGGATTGGTGTGGCAACGCTCACAGGAATATATCTGATCGCGATACTCGGGGTAAGCGTCCTCCATGGTTTCACTGGTCTTTTTACGATGGGACATGCAGGATTCATGTCTATTGGTGCATACACTTCAGCAATACTAACCACTAATTATGGATTTCCTATTCCACTGGGGCTGTTATGTGGCGCAATCATGGCAATGATCGTTGGAGTGTTGGTAGGTCTTCCAACACTTAAACTAAGAGGAGACTATTTCGTGATTGTAACGCTTGGAGTAGGGGAAGCCATAAGAATCATCATTCAAAATTTGACGAGCTTAACAGGCGGTGCAAGAGGTTTTCAAGGAATCCCCGCAGGGAGTTCTTTTGCAGAAGTATGGATAGTACTTATAATTGCGGTTATTCTGGTAGCCAATTTCAAAAGAAGTAAATACGGGCGTAACTGCATTGCGATAAGAGAAGAAGCCATGGCAGCATCCACGGCAGGAATTAATGTTCCGAGATTCAAACTTCTTGCAATGGCAATAAGCTGTGCACTTTGCGGTCTCTCAGGGGGGCTTCTTGCGCATTATATGCATTATGTCACCCCGGTAATGTTCAATATGGCAAAATCAAACGAGCTTATAATGACGGTCATACTTGGAGGTGTCGGAAGTATTACCGGTACCTTGATCGCCGGTTTGATCATGGTGCCGCTCCCAGAATTCCTTCGTTCCATATCTGGTTCTGTCCAGGAATGGAGAATGGTTATCTATGGTGTTCTGGTGCTGTTTGTCATATTGTTTAAGCCGTCAGGATTAATGGGCACAAAAGAGTTTACGCCAAGGATTTTTATTCGTTGGATTAAAAAAGTGCCTGGCGCGATAAAAAATTTCTTCGTAGCTCATAAAACTAGTAATGGAGGGATCACGAAATGAGCGAAGCCTTTTTTGAGATAGTAAACCTTCATAAAAATTTTGGCGGTGTCATTGCTACAGATAATGTAAACATTAAGGTGGAGAAAGGCCAGATCTATGGGATCATTGGTCCAAACGGCGCCGGGAAAACGACTCTTTTCAATATGATAACAGGAGTATATCCGCCGGATAGTGGAGAAATATACCTTGAAGGTCAGAGAATAGATGGCAAGCAGACTCATGAAATAGCAAACCTTGGAATAGCTAGGACATTTCAGAATATCAGATTGTTTTCAGAATTAACATGTTATGAGAATTTGATTACTTTTTGCCAGAAGAATATCAATTATTCCCTCCTGGACGGCATATTTAGAACAAAGAAATGCCGCGATCAGGAAAAGCAAATGGAAACCCTCTGTATTGACTATCTAAATGAAGTGGGATTATCTGAGCAAGCAGATATACTTTCCAAAAATCTTCCGTATGGTATGCAGAGGAGGCTCGAAATAGCAAGAGCTATGGTTACAAGGCCAAAAATACTCCTTCTGGATGAGCCGGCTGCGGGCATGAATGAGGAAGAGTCCTTTGAACTTACAAATATCATTAAGAATCTAAGAGATAACTATGATGTAACAATTATAATCATTGACCATCATATGGATGTAATAATGGATGTTTGTGACAGGATAACTGCAATCAACTTTGGTAAACCATTAGCTACAGGTACTGTTCAGGAGATTCAGCAAAATTCGGAAGTCATTGAAGCGTATCTGGGGGTGGATGAGAATGCTTAAAATAGAGAACCTTCATTATTCTTATGGCAAAATCGCTGCACTCAGAGGAATAGATTTCGAGGTACAGGACAGAGAAATAATGGCTATTGTAGGAGCTAACGGTGCAGGCAAATCGACCTTAATGAAGTGTCTCGCTGGTTTACTTAAGCCACAGAGCGGGTCGATCATCCTAAATGGTGAGATTTTGGAATCTAAGCCTCATAAAGTAGTAAAGAAGCGTATGGTTCTGGTGCCTGAGGGAAGATGGGTCTTTCCTAACCTTTCTGTTGAAGAAAATCTGAGAATGGGCGCATATTCCATTTCTTCGTATGAAGACAACTTAAAAAAATCCTATGAGCTGTTTCCAAGACTTGAAGAACGAAGAGCACAGCGCGCGGGTACCCTTTCCGGAGGAGAACAACAGATGCTTGCCATAGCAAGAGGCCTTATGTCAAATCCGGAGATAATTCTCTTGGATGAGCCTTCTTTGGGTTTGGCACCGCTTATTGTAAATGATGTGATGAATACTATAAAAGAAATAAACCAGCAGGGAATAACTGTCTTGCTGGTTGAGCAAAATGCTCGTAAAGCGCTCGCGATTGCGGATCATGCTTGTGTTATTGAGCAGGGTCGTGTAGTAAAAACCGGTACAGGGACAGCGCTTGCGAAGGATGAAAGCATAGTTTCTGCCTATCTCGGAAGTAAACGCAGTAACCAAGGGGGTGCTTAAAATGCGGAATGAGCAGTATGAACGTATGAATAAATACTTTGGCCTAGATGGAAAAGTGGCGATCGTTACCGGAGCCGGGAACGGAATAGGTGAGGGGATAGCCAAAATGCTTTCCGGCTTTGGTGCGAAGGTTGCAGTGTGTGATATAGAGGTTGAAAGCGCGGAAAGAGTCGCACAGGAAATTCGTGACGATGGCGGCGAGGCGATCGCAGTTGCATGTGATGTGCGTGAAGAGACATCGATCAACGCTGCTGTACTTAGTGTAGCGGAAAAATATGGAACCATAAACATTCTGGTTAATAACGCAGGTGGGGGCGGGCATGGAAAGACATTGGAGGACATGTCGCTTTCTGAATGGAATCGGCTAATGACTTTAAATCTTACAAGCGCATATATTTTCTCCATGGCTGTGATCCCGTATATGAAGAAGAATATGTCCGGAAAGATAGTTAATGTCAGCTCTGGGGCTGGGATAACAGGAGATTTTACGGATGTTCATTATGTTGCCACCAAAGCAGGTATGATCGGAATGACAAAGGAAATGGCTAATGAACTGATGAAATACCATATCAATGTAAATGCATTGGGCACGGGGCTGACTGATACAAGGATGTCACGTGCAAGTTATTGGGAGGAAAAAGAAAACTCTATCCCTTGGTACAGGGTCGGTACCCCTTACGATCAGGCTGCCGCTGTTACATTCCTTGTTTCAGACGCGGCAGAATACGTTACGGGTCAAACTCTGTGCCCCAACGGCGGCGCATGGATGAACAGTTGAACAGATGATAAGCGAACAACCTCGAAAGGGCGATAATGATGGATTATCTTAATATCTATGGGAAAACAGCTATAGTTACAGGTGGAGCCAGAGGTATCGGCAAATCGATAGCGGAAGAACTAGCTCAGTTTGGCGTAGCCGTTGTTTTGGCAGATGTAAAAAAAGAAGAAGGACTGGATGTTGAGAGAAGTATTATAGATGCCGGTGGTAAAGCAAAATACGTATATTGTGATGTCAGAGATGATAAAAGTATTCACTCGCTTGTAGGAGAAACTATTGAGCATTTTGGGGGAGTGGACATACTAGTCAATGATGCCGGTATCGGAGCATATGAAAAGCCTTTTGAAGAGATAAGCAATGATGAATGGGATCATATGATGGCGGTTGACCTTACAGGAGTTTTTAAAGTCTGCCGCGAAGTCGTCCCGTATATGAAGAAAAAGAGATGGGGAAAAATAGTGAATATCAGCTCAGGATCCGGGGTCATCGGCTGTGAATTCTGTAGCCACTATGCAACGGCTAAGGCAGGCCTGATTGGATTCACCCAATCTATAGCAAAAGAACTGGCTTCTTGGCACATTAATGCAAACGCAATAGCAGTTCCAACGACCGAGACAGAGATGTTGGCTGAAACCGGATTTGATGAAAAGATTGAAGATGTAAGTAGAAATGTTCCATGGGGTAGAATAGGGAGACCCAAAGATATTGCTGACATGGTGCTGTACCTTTCTTCCGATGCATCAGAATACGTGACGGGGCAGATACTTGCGCCTAATGGGGGATTAAGGACTCCAATCTAAATCAAGTATATACGAACTAATACAAAGATATAAAAGGCAGAGGGAAAATGAAATGAAAATACTTACTTTTGGGGAGATAATGCTTCGGCTCAAGGCGTCGGGGCATGAGAGGCTTATGCAGACCCCGTTTCTTGAAGCGACCTTCGGAGGCGGAGAAGCAAACGTTGCGGTATCACTTGCGAATTACGGTATGGATGCGGCATTTCTTACAGTTCTCCCGGATAATGCAGTGGGAGATGCCTGCATAGGGGAGCTCAGAAGATTCGGTGTGGATACCGGAAGGATTTTGAGAGCTCCGGGTCGAATGGGGATATATTACCTTGATGCCGGTGCAAATCAGCTTCCGTCAAAGGTCATATATGACAGGGCCTATTCGGCCGTATCACTAGCAAAGCCGGGTGACATTGACTGGGAGAGAGCGTTTGATGGAATCGGCTGGTTTCATATTACGGGCATCACCCCTGCAGTCTCGGAGAGCCTGATGGAGCTTTCGCTCGAGGCTGTCAGGGAGGCCAAAACGAGAAACATAACGGTTTCCTGTGATCTTAATTACCGCAAGAATCTGTGGAAATACGGCAGAGATGCAAAAGAGATCATGTCTGTTATAGCCTCGTTCTCGGACGTTTTGATCGCCAATGAAGAGGATGTTCAGAAGTCTCTCGGGATCAAAGCTGATGTCGACGTGGAGTCGGGTAATATCGACAGTGAAAAATATAAGATCCTGAGTGATAAGGTCCTCGAAAAGTATCCGAATGTTAAGCTTATCGCGATCACGCTTCGTGAGTCGAAGTCCGCAGATATCAACGGATGGTCGGCGTGTCTTAACAATAGAGAGAAGTTCATGGTATCAAAGCACTATGAAATAAGAGATATCGTGGACAGAGTCGGGGGAGGCGACAGTTTCTCGGGAGGGCTCATTTACGGACTCAATAACTATGAAACGGTTGAGGATGCCCTTGAATTTGCTGTTGCAGCGAGCTGCCTGAAACACAGTGTCATAGGTGATTTCAACCGTGTTACCCTTGACGATGTCAGGAAGCTAATGACCGGTGACGGCTCCGGAAGAGTGCAGAGATAGGAGAAGATTATGAGCGAGATTCTCGATAGACTTTCCATGATAGGTATAATACCGGTCCTGGCGCTTGAAGATGCCGGCAAAGCTGTTGATGTTGCGGGAGCGCTTATCCTAGGCGGTATCGACTGCGCTGAAGTAACTTTCAGAACGGCTGCTGCGGAAGATTCGATAAGGAATATATCTAAAGCGTATCCGGATATGCTTGTCGGAGCGGGAACGGTGACGAATACCGAACAGGTGGACAGGGCACTCTCTGCCGGAGCGGCATTTATCGTGACCCCGGGATACAATCCGAAGGTCGTTAATTACTGCGTAGAAAAGAGAATACCGATCGTTCCGGGCTGCATGGATACGAATTCCATAGAGATGGCGTTGGAAGCAGGCCTTGACACTGTAAAGTTCTTCCCCGCAGGTCAGGCAGGCGGCGTGCCCATGATGAAAGCTCTTGCCGGCCCTTACGTAAACCTGAAATTCGTTCCAACGGGAGGAGTAAATAAAGATAACCTTCTGGAATATCTTGGGTTTAAGAAGGTCATTGCTGTCGGCGGCTCATGGATGGTGAAAGGGGAGCTTGTGAATAACGGCAGATTTGATGAGATCGAACGCCTGTCACGTGAAGCGGTTGAAAAAATGCTGAATTTCCATGTCGTTCATGTCGGAATACATAATGATAGCGAAGAAGAGGCGGAAGAACAGGTGAAAAGATTCTGCGAGATATTCGGTTTTAATAAAGAACCGAAAACTTCTTCGACCTTTGCTTCAGACGGGATCGAAGTATGCAGGAAGAGATTTCCGGGAGTCCACGGACATATTGCCGTAGGTACACCTGATGTTGCAAGAGCGATGTATCATCTTGCCAAAAAAGGCATAGCATTCAATATGGACACCGCGAAATACAAAAACGGAAGACTGACTTCTGTTTATTTGGAAGACGAAATCGGGGGGTTTGGCATCCACCTCATGCAGGAGTAATAAAGGCAATGGTTTTTCAATGTTGGCGTTATCATGCAGTCTGAAAAAGGCGCCATCTCCCCAATAATAACAGGTTTTAAATGTGATGATGTGCTGTCATGATAACAATAGCGGCGGGAGATATGTTTCCCGCCGCATTACCTCTGTTATGAAAACGATCTTTTAAGCGCATATCTTCTTGACCGGCCATTGCGCTGAGGAACAATCTGCCCCTTTTCTGTAAGCTCTGACAGGAGAACTCTGACACTTGCACTATTAAGGTTAAGGATTTCACTGAGTTCAGAAGAACTTGCGCCTTCGTTATTTTCAATGTAAGACAGAATTTTGTCCTTGTTCTTTATGGCCTTTTGCGCCTGATTTTTACCGCTTGCTTTTTTCGCTTGTTTTTTTGTAAAAGCAAGAAAAGCAAGCGTTAAGATCGTCCTGTCTATCCAGCGGATCGCTGGATCAAGCACCTCCCGATAGTCCGGAAAATATTCCGGGAGATAGCGCACAATGCGGTATTATTCGCCAAACATGAGCAATCCGGCGGCCGTAGGCCGCAGCACGTCGCCATCCTTCAGCCTACCGACAGCGCCGATTTTTTCCAAATGCTTATTTCTTGCTTTTGATGTATTTGCCGCTCTTGAAACGTAAATCGGCAGTCTTCTCCGAATCCGATGGGATGGTAAACGACGCACCGAACCTTGCCACACCTTCGATCCGCCCCTCATGGCACAGCGTGGTCACCCGTCTGGTGCTGATGCCCCATTTTTCGGCAGCTTCTTTGATTGTCATACATTTTTCCATTCTATAGACCTCATTGTGGATTGCGATTTCCTCTATATTATATTCGAAATCATGAACAAACCGGAACAAAACCAATATCATACGAATAATAAACCGGAAAGACAAACTAAGGTCCTTCAGGTAATTTCAGCATCATTATTCAAATTCACCCTTGACAAAAGCTGCCTTCGTTTGTCCGCACAATAGCAATGCTTTTCTCACAGGCATATTCCAATTCGGGGATCTCCCGGATATATAAAAAGGTTTAGAGTGTATACGCCCTAAACCTTTAAAAACGCTGACTAAGTCATATCTGTTAAGTGAATGCTCGGGATCAGAGTCCCAGTCCGAAAACGTCCCGGACTCTCTTCATGGTGACTTCCGCGATAGCGTTGGCTCTTTCGGCTCCGTCCTTAAGTATGGCGATGAGCTCGTCGGAGTTCCGGATCTCGTTGAACCTGTTCTTGATGGGCTCCATGGCGGCGACTGTGACCTCCACCAGGTCCTTCTTCAGGGCGCCGTAGCCCTGGCCTTCATAGCGGGCTTCCAGGGAGGGGATGCTCTCGCCTGAAAGGGCGCTGTAGATGGAGAGAAGGTTGCTGACCCCGGGCTTCTCAGCTACATCGAAGCGGATCACGCCCTCGGAATCGGTGGTGGCCTTCATGATGGATTTCTTTATCTTGGAGGGCTCGTCCAAGAGGGATATCCTGCTGTGAGCGTTGGGTGCGGATTTGCTCATCTTCTGGGTGGGATCGTCCAGCGCCATGACGCGGGCTCCGGCCTTCATGAAGCGTCCCTCCGGAACGACAAAGGTCTTCTCCCTGGTGTTGTTGATGCGTATGGCCAGATCCCGGGTGAGCTCGATGTGCTGCTTCTGATCGTCGCCGACCGGCACCACATCCGTATCGTAGAGGAGGATGTCCGCCGCCATGAGGACGGGATACATCAAAAGGCCCGCGGGAGCGGATTCTTTGTTCTGGCTCTTGGCCTTGAACTGGGTCATGCGGAAGAGCTCGCCCGTATAGGCATTGCAGGTCAGTATCCAGGAGAGCTCGGCGTGAGCGGGCACCTGAGACTGAACGAATACGATGGACTTTTTCGGGTCCACGCCTATGGCGAGATAAAGGGCCGCCACGTCCAGAATGCTGGATCTGAGCTCTGCCGGATCCTTGGGTACGGTAATGGCGTGCTCATCCACGATACAGTAGATGCATTCGTGATCCTCCTGCAGCTCCACGAACTGTTTCAGAGCGCCGAGATAGTTTCCGAGATGGATGTTGCCGGTGGGCTGAACGCCCGAAAATACTCTCTTCATAGGGTCCCCCTGTAGTTTGAATCTAACGCTTACTTTATCACAGTGCCTTGCGATAGTCAATTTAGAAGGGTATAATCTGAGGCGTATGGTAACGGTATAGGCGTGTGCTTGTTTTAGGGAAAAAAGGATGAAAAACGGATATAAGAGGGACTATCATCTCGAAGAGAGATTCCATGAGTACACCGATCTCAGGGCCATGCTGACTGATGCAGCAGAAAAATATGGCGACAGGACCGCTTTCGTGACCAAGGTCAGGGATGCGGAAAGAAACATCGGTTATGTAAATACAAGTTACAAAGGCATGCTGGAGGACGTTAGATGTCTCGGCACCGCTCTTTGGGAACGTGGATTCAGCGGGGCGAGGATCGCCATGATCGGCGAGAACAGCTATCACTGGATCCTTTCTTATTTCACGGCGGGATGCGGCCTGGGGGTCGTGGTGCCGCTGGACAAGGCTCTTCCCGAGGAGGAGCTGGACAGTCTGATAAAGAGGAGCGATACATCTCTGGTCTTCTGCGACAAGAAGCACTACAAGATAATAAGCTCCATCGCGGAGAAAGAGGACAGGAGCATAAGGCTCATAGTGGGTCTCGACTTTGATCCCGAGGGGGGAGTCAGCATCCTGGAGCTTATGGATGAGGGACGAAAGCTTCTGGAAGGCGGTGACACCAGGTTCACGGATGTTGAGATAGACAGGGATGCCATGAGCTTTTTGCTCTTTACATCCGGGACCACCCAGGCGTCCAAGGCGGTCATGCTCTCCCAGCGGAACGTCATGAGCGTAAATTACTACATGAACTGCGAGGAGCTCTTCTTCCCGGAGGACGTGTGCATGCTGATACTCCCTCTGCACCACATCTACGGTATGGGAGGCGTTCTGGTATTCGTGTCCCAGGGGCTTAAATGCGTCTTCTGCGACGGGATTAAATACATCGTGAACAATATGAAGGAGTACGGCGTGACCTGCATGATGACGGTGCCGCTCCTTCTGGAGAACGTCTATAAGAAGATATGCAAGGGCATAGAGAAGCAGGGGAAGACGGAGACCGTTCGCAAGGCTTTGGCGGTCTGCGACGCTGCGGATAAGATCGGCATAAACTTAAGGCCGCTGTTCTTTAAATCCATCCACGAGCAGCTGGGAGGCCATATGCGGTTCTTCATAAACGGTGCGGCGGCCCTTGATCCCGTGGTCTCCAAAGGACTGAACGACCTGGGCATCCTGACCGTTCAGGGCTACGGCCTTACGGAGAGCTCGCCGACCATAGCCAGCGAGACCTATAGATACATAAAGCCCGGTTCCGTGGGAAAGGTCATGCCCCACGTTGAGGCCAGGATCGATGAGCCCAACGAGGAAGGCATCGGGGAGCTTGTGGTCCGGGGCGATAATGTGATGCTTGGATACTACGACGATCAGGCTGCGACTGACGAAGTGCTCATCGACGGATGGCTCCACACCGGGGATCTTGCCAGGCTGGACGAGGACGGCTATGTCTGGATATCCGGTCGCAAAAAGAACGTCATCGTCATGAAGAACGGCAAGAACGTGTTCCCGGAGGAGATAGAGAATCTGGTGAACAACCTTCCGTATATCGACGAATCCATGGTATTCGTGGGAGAGAAGCAGAACGACGTGGTACTCTGGGTAAAGGCGGTCTACAGCAAAGAGTACCTGAAGGAGACAGGCATGACCGCAGAAGAGCTGGAACAGGTATTC
>CACXGS010000080.1 GCA_902767195.1 uncultured Lachnospiraceae bacterium
ACCATGAAGGCATCCCTCATGCTGTCCTGCATAATGATCTCATCTTTGTATTTCGGATCCCACAGGATGGACCAGCTGTCGACTTCCTCTTTGACTTCCTTCTGATTATAAAGAATACCTACCGTGCCGAAAAGATAAGGGCAGGCGTAGCGGTTATCCGGATCAAATCCGCTGCAGATCTCCAAATACCTGGGATCGAGGTTCTCCCGGTTCTCCATGGAAGACCAGTCCAGAGGAATGAGCTCCTTCTCCATGGCCAGTTTCTGAATCATGTAATCGGATGTGCAGATCACATCGTAGTCGATTACGCCGGAGTTATATTTAGTATACATATCTTCCGGAGTCACGTACTCCTCGTACTTGACTTTGATACCCGTCTCTTTCTCAAACATTTTCAGAGTATCCCGGTCAATATAATCTCCATAATTAAAGACAACCAGCTCATTTTCCTTTTGTATGGATGTATTCGCTCTGCAGCCTCCCAGGAGACAAATCATGACCAGAAGGGCAGCCCCAAGCACCCATCTTATGTTCCCGGTTCTCATAGTCTCACCTCCTCGATTCCCGTCTGGGAAATGCGGTTGGCAATACCTAAAAGAATGATGATGGCCAGGAAGAGGATGGTCGACAAAGCATACATTTCCGGATTGATTCCTCTTCTGAGCTGCTGATAGAGCATAGTGGAAATGGTATTCATGCCGGGACCTTTTGAAAAATAGGTCACCACAAAATCATCCATGGAAATGGTAAATGCATAGAAAAAGCCTGCGATCATTCCCGGCAGGATCTCGGGAAATACTACCTTGCGAAAAGCCAGGAAGGAGCTGGCTCCCAGATCCAGGGCTGCCTCGTAAATGTTGTTATTCATATTGATAATACGGGGATAGACATTCAGGATGACATAGGGCAGTCCCAGGGTCACATGGGCAATAAATACCGATGCGTATCCCAGAGACAGAAAATAGGCAAATAAGATCATGATGGAGATACCGGTGACAATATCTGCATTCAGCAGCGGAATATTGGAAGTCATCCGGATATATCCCTTCGCTTTTCTGCCAAGAACGGTCATTCCCACACATACCATAGTTCCGATCAGACATGCTGTCAAAGCAGAGGTTGTGGTCAGGATCAACGACGTGGTCACTGCAGACATAATCTCCTCATTGGCGATCATATCCCTGTACCAGTGAAAAGTAAATCCTCCCCAGACACTCCGCTGTTTGGACGCATTAAAGGAGCATACGATCAGAATGACAAGGGGCGCGTAAAGCAGCACAATAATCAGGCCCATATACAGACGGCCGAACCATCCTTTGCGAGTGGTCTTTTCTGAACCTTTTGTCATTACAGACTCACCCCCTCATCTCCCAGACGATCTCCGAAGTGGTTCATCACAGCCATGCTGATAAAGACAAAGATCATCAAAAATATCGACAGACCGGACCCCAGGTTCCAGTTGTTGGTCATATTAAACTCCTGCTCGATAACATTTCCGAAAAGGAGGATCTTGGACCCTCCCAGTATATTTGCCACGGCGAATTCGGAGATATTGGGTATGAATACCATTATGATCCCGCTGATCACGCCGGGTAAGGAGAGCGGCAAAATAATCTTACGGAAAATGAGGGAGCTGTTGGCTCCGAGATCCTGGGCTGCTTCGATGAGGCTTTCATCAATCTTGACCAGAGAATTATATATAGGTAGAATCATAAAAGGCAGATAATCGTATACCATGCCAATCAGGATTGCCCCTTTGGTGAACATGATCCTCTGAAGAGGGAGGCCAAGCCATCCCAGGACCATATTGATGATTCCCGTTTTGGAGAGGATCATCTGCAAAGCGAGAATACGAAGGAGGAAATTAATCCACATAGGTAAAATGAAGAGCATGATTACAAATCCGCCGCTGTCCCTAAATTGCCTGCTCAGATAATAGGACAGGGGGTAAGCGATCAGAAGACAGATTACTGTACTCAAAAAAGCCAGGACCACCGAACTGCCAAACGCTCTGTAATGGACCCAGTCTCCCATAGACAGAATATTAGAAAGGGTGAAATGTCCTTCCTTATCTGTACATCCATAATAAAGAACCATAAAAAGGGGTAAAATGATAAATGCAGCTGACCAGATAATGTAGGGTGCTGCAAGATATCTCCTTTTTGAATAATTCATGGCAGGGTACCTCCCAAATACGATCTGTCAAATCTCTTCCGGAACTGCCATCTCATCTTCAGATTCCGGTTTATGCATAATCTGGATATTAAAGGGAATGACGGAAAGGCTGACTTTGGTTCCCTCCGGCACGCCCACTGTACTGTGGATCAGCCACTCGTAACCGCCAGCCATGACATCCATCTCATAGTGAACTCCTCTGAAGAGCAGGGAAGTAACAACACCGTCGATCATTCCCTTACCCTCTTCCCGGATGATCACATCTTCCGGACGGATGACAACATCCACCGGAACATTGTTTCCGAAGCCCTCATCCACACACTGAAACTTCTTGCCCAGAATCTCTACCACATGATCTTCGATCATAATGCCGTCGATCATGTTGCTGTCACCGATAAAGTCGGCAACAAAAGCATTCTCCGGCTCGTTGTATATATCTTCCGGAGTTCCCATCTGCTGAATGTAGCCCTGATTCATTACCACGATCTTGTCCGACATGGTCAGGGCTTCTTCCTGATCATGGGTTACATAGACAAAGGTGATGCCAAGCTCCTCTTTCAGCCGCATCAGCTCATACTGCATGTTCTGACGAAGCTTCAGGTCCAGAGCCGCCAGAGGTTCATCAAGGAGCAGAAGCTTCGGCTCGTTGACAATAGCCCTGGCAATGGCGATTCTCTGCCGCTGGCCGCCACTCAGGGAGCGGGGCTTTCTCTTCTCAAATC
>CACXGS010000081.1 GCA_902767195.1 uncultured Lachnospiraceae bacterium
TACCACCAGGAAACCTGATATGGCACCGATGATCGCAGCTCCTGCACAATCCGCTACATCACAGGGGGCTGTGATTGCTACCAGACCGGCCAAAGAAGCATTCAGACACATAGAGACATCAGGCTTCCCATATTTTATCCAGGTAAAAGCCATGCAGACCACAGTGGCAACTGCCGGTGCGACCGTAGTTGTAAGGAAGACAGAACCCAGAGTCGGGACATCGGTAGCAGCCGCTCCATTGAAGCCATACCAGCCGAGCCATAGAATGAATACGCCCAAGGATGCGATTACCAGATTATGACCCGGAAATGCATTTACTTTCCTCACTTTTCCCTTGTCGTCTCTGTCAAATTTTCCGATTCTGGGTCCCAGGATCCAGGCACCGATCAAAGCACAGATCCCTCCTACCATATGGATGCAATTGGAGCCTGCATAATCATGGAATCCCCACTGGGCAAGAAAACCGCCTCCCCAGGTCCAATGTGCCTCAATCGGATAGATGATCGCAGAAATCACTGCCGAGTAGATACAATAGCTGGAGAACTTGGTTCTCTCCGCCATAGCACCAGATACGATGGTCGCTGTTGTCGCACAGAACACCAGGTTAAAAACAAAGGCTGAGTAATTAAAGGTTCCGTAATGAGTGAACACATCAAAACTGAGTCCACCGACAAATCCTCCCAGCACATTTTCTCCCAGCATGAGAGATGCTCCGCAGATGAACCACATCACCGTACCAATACAGAAATCCATCAGATTCTTCATTATGATGTTTCCTGCATTTTTAGCCCGGGTAAAACCAGCTTCACACATGGCAAATCCGGCTTGCATCCAAAATACAAAGGCCGTTCCTATCAAAAACCAAACCGCAAATATCTCTCCATCAATAATCTTCATAATCTCTTCTGTCATAAAATCCTCCTGTCCTTAAAAAGTCATCCCACAACAGCGTTCCACGCCTTTGTGGGATGACTTTTTTAGTCTGTTATCTAATTATCTGATTTTATTGTTGTGGCTGTATTCTAAGCCAGTTTCTTTAATTCACGGAAAACAGCAGTTTTCCGTAGCTGGGTACCGGCCAGTCCTGCTCACTGCAAAGCATTTCAGCCTCATCCACATGCTTTCTCAGATGCTCCATCTTTGGCAGAACATCGTCTCTTATGAAAGCAGACATTTCAATAATATCCTCATAGCCCTTTAATTCTTCCAGCACTTCCTCAAGGTCCTTTACTCTTTCCAGGATATAATCCGTAAGCTCGGACAACCTCTCCATGGTTGAGATCTCATAGTTGCATTTAACATTCTGGCTTACGGACTTCATCATGGAAGTCGTCCGGGCAAGGTGGAAAAGATACTCCTCAATGGAGGGCAGATAGTTCTTTCTGACCATATCTACCATGGTATGACCCTCGATATTGACAGTTTTACAGTAGTTCTCCAGCATGATCTCACACCTTGAATGGAGTTCTGTCTCGGTAAATACCTTGTGCTTCATTAACATTTTCATATTCTTCTCATCCAGAAGATGAGGCATGGCATCCGGAGTTGTCTTCAGGTTGGACAGTCCTCTGACTTCTGTTGCTTCCTTCACCCACTCTTCTCCGTATCCGTTTCCGTTAAATAGGATCCTCTGATGTTTCTCTATGATCTCTTTAATCAGTTCATGCAGGTCCGTCTCAAAATCTTCCGACTTCTCCAGTCTGTCAGCATACTGTTTCAGACTCTCCGCAACCGCTGCATTCAACATGATATTGCAGCATGCAATACTGTTGGATGATCCCAGAGACCGGAATTCAAACTTGTTTCCGGTAAAGGCAAAGGGTGACGTCCGGTTTCTATCTGTGTTGTCTCTCGAGAATCTTGGCAGAGAATGGACTCCCAGTTTCATGATAACCTTCTCTGCTCCTTCATAGGGCGCATCATTTTTGATGGCATCCAGTATGGCCGACAGCTCATCCCCCAGGAAAATGGATATGATGGCCGGCGGTGCCTCGTTGGCGCCAAGCCTGTGATCATTTCCCGCCGTCGCAACAGAGAGACGAAGAAGATCCTGATAGTCATCCACAGCCTGGATTACTGCACATAAGAAAAGGAGGAACTGAGCGTTCTCATAAGGAGTCGCTCCCGGCGAGAGAAGGTTGACTCCTGTATCCGTAGCCATGGACCAATTGTTGTGTTTGCCGGATCCATTGACTCCCGCAAAGGGTTTCTCGTGAAGAAGACAGGCCATGCCATGCTTCTTCGCCACCTTCTGCATAATCTCCATGGTAAGCTGGTTGTTGTCCGTTGCCACGTTGGTTGTCGAATAGATAGGAGCCAGCTCATGCTGGGCAGGTGCCACTTCGTTGTGCTCTGTCTTTGCCAGGATACCCAGCTTCCACAGTTCACTGTTGAGGTCTTCCATAAAAGCAGTAACTCTGGGCTTGATTACACCAAAATAGTGGTCA
>CACXGS010000082.1 GCA_902767195.1 uncultured Lachnospiraceae bacterium
GAAAAGAAAAAATCGGGGTAACAAGATTCGAACTTGCGACCTCACGGCCCCCAGCCGTGCGCTCTAACCAAACTGAGCCATACCCCGATTCTCAGGCAGATGAACTGCCTTCACTATGAAGATGTAAGGGCTTTATTACAAACCCGAACTATACTTTACCATGTAATTAAGAATTGTGCAAGAGTTATTTTAAAAAAATAGCAATCCAATCAGTCTTTGCTGCCCCTATAGAAGAATCCCAGCATAGTCACATCATCAAACTGGTCCTCATCTCCCACAAAAAGGTTCAGATCATACCTGACTGCAGGCAGCAGCTTACGCATGGAGCAGTTTCCTGCCTTGTTAAGAGCTGCGAGCATCCGGTCTGTGCCGTACTGTTCTTTGGCCTTGTTGATGGCTTCCGGCACTCCGTCTGTGTACACGAAGAGAGTGTCACCCGGTTCAAGCACAATCTCATACTCCGTGAACTTCAATCCTTCCATGACACCAAGGGGCGGCCCATGTTTCTTTTTGAGTAATTCAAAGTCTCCGCCGCTATGCCTGATGGCAGGGTATTCATGCCCGGCATTGACACATTTTATAAGGCCGCTGTCAAGATCGACAATGCCCATCCACACAGTGACAAACATATCGGCATCATTTCCCTGACAGAGCGCCTCATTGGTTCTCGCAAAAATATCCGGCAGATCCGCTCCGACCTCCGCCAGTCCGTGGAGAGCCGTCTTACTGCGCATCATATAGAGGGCCGCCGGGATTCCCTTGCCGGAGACGTCCGCAATTACCAGAGCCAGTCTGGAGGAATCAATAAAGAAGAAATCATAGAAATCTCCTCCCACATCCCTTGCCGGATGCATGGTTGCATAAATCTCGAAGGAATGATGGTTGAAGTCGAAATTCTTGGGCAGGGCAGATTCCTGAATAGTCCTGGCCAGCGCAAGTTCTTCTTCCATACGTTTTTCGGCAGCGTCGATATAACCCTTCAGAACATCCACTGTCTCGTTGATATCATTGGAGAGAGATGTAAATTCCTGGGAAGCATATACATTGACGGTCTCATTCAGATTACCTTCTGTAATCCGGTTCAGGGACTCCGTGACCTTTTTCAGATTATCGATGACCGTACTCTCCACCAGCATGGAAATAATCATGAAGACCGCCGTCAGAGTCAGTATATCGGCCAGGAAGGTTTCATAGGCCTGAATATCTCGATCTAAATACATATTATACTCAGGAATGAGAATAATCAGCTTCTTGTTTCCGCTGAGAGACTTTGTCTTGCACAACCATTTCTCTCCCCAGAAATGAGCCCGGAAGTATTTTCCCTCTTTCTGGTCTTTTATAATCTGAAAGAGCTCCCTGTTTTTTCCGTCATCGCCTATATAGCCTGAGATGCGCGCTCCTGACTGGTCATAAATACCATACATCCCCCCATACTCGATGGAAATCGACATTTCCGAATAATCAATATTTTTCTTCCTGAACAGTTCATAGGTGTATTCGATATATGATTCGGCGTTATCTATGGCAATCTCCACGTCTTCTTCGGCCATCCGGGTCTGTATAGCATAATAGAAGACAAAGCTGACCATCAATACACCCATGGCTACGAAAAAGAGCCATTGATGAAACTTACGTGAAACCGGCTGCTCTGATCTGGGAAGGCGCTTAAATGTATTCCTCCATCCTTCTTTGGCTATTTTCAGAGCAAGGGCGATCAGATCCAGGCCAAGGCCTCCGAAAAAGATCATCTTCAGCGAGCAGGTCTTAACAATGGCAAAGGCCATATTTACATCCTCCGGGTGAGTGATGAAAACGGCATACATATGGAATACCTCTGCAACAGATCCCATTAAAAATGCTGTCTCCGGGGGAGGATTCTTTCTTTTGAATACAAATATCCTGAGAAATGCCGCGAAAAAACCTGACATACATGTGGAGATGCTGCATGCAAGAGTTGTGAAAGAACCGATATCAAAATATCTGCCGGCAATATACCGTTCCACGCCTCCGATCAGTCCTGCGATGATACCGGATAAGGGATCAAAAAAGAGTCCTGCCGCCATCGGCCCGAGATTACGCACATTGATCACCATCAGAGAATAATCAATGCCGAAATGGGTGGAGAAGATCGAAAAAAGGCCAAACAAAACCCCGACCAGGATTCGGGTGGACATAGTCATCCCACGGCCATTCAGCATTTTCCACAGGAAATATGCCAGCAGAACACAGCAGAGGGTTAAGGCTGTCATCTTCGCTATTATACTTAGTTCATATATAGTATTCGCGCTCATGGTTCGTATTATATCATATAAATAGGTGTCAGGCACTATTATATCTATATTAACTATCTGATATTTTCCCAGTGTCAGCCCATAATCGTCTCTATTTTACATAAATTTCATATAAACCCAACATTATTTTCACCTTCCATTGTTATAATAACCACTTACAATAGGAGGACTAATTATATGGATATACTATCTGTTTTGAGATTACTTGGAGGAGTCGGTCTCTTTC
>CACXGS010000083.1 GCA_902767195.1 uncultured Lachnospiraceae bacterium
GATCTCAGTCAGCTTACCGAATGGAAGACGGCAGCCATTCATGTTACACCGCTGCGTTATGCTGACCAGCTGGAGATCAATCTGGGCAGCATTCAGGTGGTATCGGTTAGTCTGGAAGATATCAGTCAGAAGAGTCTCAAAGTCGTCGTCAATACCACAGGAGAACCGGCGGCCGGATATGTGGTCGGACCGGCATCCTCCGCGCCCAGCCTCATTGATGTGGAAGGGCCCCAGAGTAAAGTTGAGAAGATCAATGCCATTGCCGTCTCGGTGAATGTTAGCGGAGAGAGAAATGAAATAACGGAAAAGTTCAAGACAGATGATTTTCAGATTCTGGATGAAAAAGGAGAAGAGATCACAGCAGACCAGCTCTCTTTTGCACAGAAATCTCTTAAGGCCAAAGTCAGGATCCTCAAGGAGAAGGAGCTGGATATCAAGCTGGAGGCAGTCGGTACGCCCGCAGAGGGTTACTGTCTTGCGTCTCTTGAATATGAGCCCAAGAAAATTACTGTCATCGGCGAGAAGGAAGACCTGAAAGGCCTGAACAGTATTACATTGGATACAGTATCTGTGAATGGACTGAGAAAGGACTACACAGACGAGATTGAGCTGACCGATGAATTCCTGCGGGCAGAAACAGGAAGAAATCTGTCATTGTACCAGAATGACGTTGATGCTATATCCATCAAGGCGATCATAGAAAAAGAAGTTACTAAGACTCTTCCCGTTAAGATTGAAGATATCGAGGTAAATAATAATACGGAGGACTATAAAGTGAGCCTCAAGCCGGGCGAACAATACGCCGTTACCGTATCCGGAGCGGCTTCTGTAGTCAAGCGGCTTAAACTGGAAGATTTGCGTCCGAGTATCAATATGGAATCGATCCGGCTTTCCGGGGACAATGTCCGGGAAGAACATACCATGAAGTTCCATTATGTGGAACCGGAGTACATAAATGTTACCTCCGTTCCGGAGACGGTGGTCATTATCGTCAGCAATTAGGAATTACAATCAGATGAAAGGATGACCGGAGAATGATCACCAGCACAGCAAATCAGAAAGTGAAAACCATTTGCAGATTAAAAAAGAGCACGAAGCTCCGCAGAGAACAGAAATGTTTTCTTGTAGAAGGCCCCAGGATGTTTTTTGAGATCCCCGAAGACCGCATCCTGGAGTGCTATATGACGGAATCTTTCCTGGACCGGAACAGGGACAGGATCGGAGACATCCCCTATGAATTGATCAGTGACAGAGTCTGTGAAGTCATGTCAGATACTATGACTCCACAGGGAGTTATTGCTCTTGTCCGGCGTAATGAGGCGGATATCCGGGATTTATTAGACAGACAGGAGAGGCACCTCCCCTGTCTGTTCCTTTTGGAGAATATCCAGGATCCCGGCAATCTGGGCACGATCATAAGGACAGCGGAAGCTTCGGGAATCGATGGAATCGTTATAGACCGGACTACGGTGGATCCCTATCACATGAAAGTGATCCGGTCCACCATGGGTGCTGTTTTCCGGGTCCCCATCATGACAGTGCCCGACCTGGTGCCTCTTTGTGAGGAACTGAAAGAAAGAGGGATCGGGATCTATGCGGCCCATTTGAAAGGAGAGCTCTTCTGTCGTGAGGATTACACCCGGGGATGCGCTTTCATGATCGGGAATGAGGGACAGGGACTTTCTGACAGATTGTCCTGCTGCGCAGACCGGCTGATTCGTATTCCGATGAAAGGAGAGGTGGAATCTCTGAATGCGGCAGTGGCGGCTTCTCTGTTAATGTATGAAGTGTTCCGGCAGCGGGGATGGAATATTTAGCCTATGGTAATTATGATGACAGAGATAAAAGAATTTCTAATTGTTTTGGAAAAGATGCTTTATTTTTTGTGGAATCAATGGGAGTGGAATATACAAAAAGACGAAGAAATGTGCAAAAACAGGAATTTGTCTAAACACATACTTGTTCAATTGTGATAAAATATAAAATGAATCGGATTGTGCGATAATCCGAAAAGCAACTATATGTATTTATTATTTCAGGAGGTTTACCTATGGCTAAGTACATGATGGCGTTAGA